>NZ_JBHJQI010000035.1:0-66746 GCF_042262805.1 Streptomyces sp. NPDC056361 | reverse complement strand
TTCCTCACCACCCAGTACCTCGAAGAAGCCGACCAACTCGCCGACCGCATCGCCGTCCTCAACAACGGCAAGATCGCCGCCGAAGGCACCGCCGAACAACTCAAGCGCCTCATCCCCGGCGGCCACGTACGCCTCCGCTTCTCCGACCCCGCCGCCTATCGCAACGCCACCACCGCACTGGGCGAGGCGACCCGCGACGACGAGGCGATGGCCCTCCAGCTCGCCAGCGACGGCAGCCAGCGCGAACTGCGCCTGATCCTGGACCGGTTGGACGCGGCCGGCATCGAGGCCGACGAACTCACCGTCCACACCCCCGACCTCGACGACGTCTTCTTCGCCCTCACTGGCGACGCCACCATCCCGAGCCAGCCCCAGCCCACCAAGGAGAACGTCCGATGAGCACCCTCTCCCTCGCCCTGCGCGACTCGTCCACGATGCTGCGCCGCAACCTCCTCCACGCGCGCCGCTACCCGTCGCTCACCCTGAACCTGCTGCTCACCCCGATCATGCTGCTGCTGCTCTTCGTCTACATCTTCGGAGACGCGATGAGCGCGGGTCTCAGCGGCGGCGGAGGCCGCTCGGCGTACATCGCCTACATCGTGCCCGGCATCCTGATGATGACCATCGGCTCCACCGTCGTCGGCACCGCGGTCTCCGTCTCCACCGACATGACCGAGGGCATCATCGCCCGCTTCCGCACCATGGCCATCCACCGCGGCTCCGTCCTCTTCGGACACGTCGTCGGCAGCGTCCTCCAGTCGATCCTGAGCGTGGCCCTCGTCGGCGGCGTCGCCGTCGCCATCGGCTTCCGCTCCATCGACGCCACCGTGCTGGAATGGCTCGCCGCCTTCGGCCTGCTCGCCCTGTTCGCCCTGGCCTTCACCTGGATCGCGGTCGGCATGGGCATGGGCAGCCCCAACGCCGAGGCCGCCAGCAACAGCGCGATGCCGCTGATCCTCCTGCCGCTGATCTCCAGCGCCTTCGTCCCGCTGAACTCGATGCCCGGCTGGTTCCAGCCCATCGCCGAGTACCAGCCCTTCACCCCCGCCATCGAGACCCTCCGCGGCCTCCTCCTCGGCACCGAGATCGGCAACAACGGCTGGATCGCCGTCGCCTGGTGCCTCGGCCTCACCGTCCTCGGCTACCTCTGGTCGAAGGCCCAGTTCGACCGCGACCCCAAGTAAGTCCCATGAGTACACGGGCCCTTGAGCCCGGACGCACCGAGCGAAGCACCCGAGCAGGACCCCGACCCCCCGGATCCCGAACCCGCGAAGGCCCGTCACCGCCGTCCCCCGACGGCAGCGACGGGCCTTCGCCGTGCACGCAGGACCGCGTCCGTGAACTCCTGGAGGTCCGGGAACTCCTGGAGGCCCAGGAACTCCGCGAACTGCTGGAGGTCCGAGGACTCCACGAACCCCTAGAGGTCCGAGGACCCCGCGAACTCCGCGAGCGCCTCCGTGCGCGTCCGGCGGGCGACCTCCGCCAGGACCGGGTTCGTGACCCGGTAGTAGTGCTCGGTCACCAGACCCCAGGCCAGGGCCCAGCCCCGCCCGCGCGCCCAGGTCGCGTCGTCGGCCCCGGACTCCTCGCGGAACGCCTCCCGCGTCCCGGCGGTCAGCAGGCTCCACGCGGGCATCATGTCGCAGGCCGGGTCACCGACCCCCAGGCCGCCGAAGTCGATGACGGCGCCGAGCCGCCCGTCGCGGGTGAGGAGGTTCCCGGGCAGCAGGTCGGCGTGCACCCAGACCGGCGTGCCCTCCCACTGCGGCAGCCGCAGCACCGACTCCCATGCGGCGGTGGCGAGTTCGGCGTCCACGACACCGTCGGCCCCCAGGTCGCGGACGGCTCCCGGCAGGTAGCCGCCTTCCCACTCGGTGACCGGCCCGCCCCGGAACGACGCCGGCCCCCCGCTCGCATCGAGACTCCGCAGCGCCTTCCCGAAGCGGCCCAACTCCACCGCCGCGTGCCCGAGATCGGCGACCGGCGCGTCGAAGGCGTCGTCACCGTCGAGCCAGCGGTAGACGGACCACGGCAGCGGAAACTCCGCGCCCTCCCCCGCCCGCCCCACCGGAACCGGCACCTCCAGCGGCAGGTGCGGCGCGAGCACCGGCAGCCACCGCTGCTCCTTCTCCACGTGCCGCGCCGCGTACGGCACCCTGGGCAACCGCACCACGAGGTCGTCGCCGAGCCTGAACATCGCGTTGTCCGTCCCCGCCGACTCCACCGCCCGCACCGGAAGCCCCGCCCACTCGGGGAAGCGCCCGGCGACGAGCCGTTCGACGAGGCCGGTGTCGATGTCGAGTTCGTCGGGTTGCATCTTGGTGGCTGCCATGGCGCGGAGGCTAACGGCCGCCCGGCCCTCGCGGCGAGGCGTTTTCCCGGCCTTGCCGAGGGCGGGCTCGCGGCCGGAGCCCGTACGGCCCCCGCCGCGACCCCGGCCCCGGTCGCGGTCCGGCCCCGGTCACCGGCCCCTACGCGTCGATCGCGTCGCGCCAGGCGCGGACCGCGTCCGGGGAGACGGGGGCGGTCCAGCCGTGGGGGCGGGCGGCGCCGCCGATGTGGAAGGCGGTGAGGCCGGCGGCGCGGAGGGTGGGGAGGTGGTCGAGGCGGAGGCCGCCGCCGACGAGGATCCGGGGTTCGTAGCCGGGCTCGCCGGAGCGGGCGGCCTCGGCCTTGAGGGTGGCGAGGCCGTCGTCGACACCGGTGGCGGAGCCGGCGGTGAGGTAGGTGTCGAGGCCGGGGAGGTCGGCGAGCCGCTTGCGGAGTCCGTCGCGGTCGGCGGCGCGGTCGATGGCGCGGTGGAAGGTCCAGCGGCATCCGTCGAGGACGGCGATCAGCCGCTCGACGGCCACCAGGTCGGGTTCGCCGTCGGGGGTGAGGAAGCCGAGGACGAACTCGTCGGCGCCGGCCGCGCGGAGTTCCTGCGCCCGCCCGGCCAGGGCGTCGACGTCGCCGGCGGCGAAGCCGTCGGCGAGGCGGAGCATCACGCGCAGCGGGATGTCCACGGCGGCGCGGATCGCGCGGAAGGCCGCCGTGGACGGGGTGAGCCCGTCCGCCGCCATGTCGGTGACGAGTTCGAGGCGATCGGCGCCACCGGTCTGGGCGGCGACCGCGTCTTCCTCGTCGAGGGCGATCACCTCAAGGACTGCACGGTTGCTCATCGAGCCCATTCCTCCACGAATGACGCTTACAGGTCTAGTCCAATGACCAGACTAGCCGTGCGCGTGGCCTGCCGCACCGTGCGTGGCCTCACCAGCTGCGGGAACGGCGGCCTTGCCGCCTCCCGCGGTGACCGTGAAGGCGGCCGTGCGCACCTTGCCCTGGTGCTGGAAGTCCAGGAAGAGACGGTACGTGCCGGCGCTGGGCGCCGTCGCCGTGAAGGAGACGTCCGGGCCGGGGCCGCCCTCGTTCGGGTGCACGTGGAGGTAGGCGAGGTCGCCGTCGCGGAGGGCGACGAGGTGTCCGTACGCCCCGAGGTAGGGCTCCAGGTCGGTGACCGGCTTTCCGGCCTTGGCGACGGTGAGCCGGAGCTCGCCGGCCTTGCCCGGGTCGAGGGTGCCGCCGAGTCGGACCTGGTAGCCGTCGACGGTCGCGGTGGGGGCGACGGCGGGGAGCGGCTTGGGCGCGTACGCCCCGGGGACGGCGAGGTCGGCGCCGAGGGTGACGCCCTTGGCGCCGGGCGCGGCGGGCTTGAAGTCGGCGAAGGCCTTGTAGGCGCCGGCGACCGGGAGGTCCGCGTCGACCGACCAGGTGCCGTCGGCGGCCTTGACCGGGTGCAGGTGGCGGAAGGTGTTCAGGTCGCGCGAGGCGACGATGAAGTGCAGTTCCTTGCCGTGTTCGGTGGTGAAGGCGGTGACCTTCCGGCCGGCCGCGTCCTTGATCGAGAACGTGAGGACGCTCTTGCCGGCGGCGGGGGTGGGGGTCTCCAGGGCGAGGGTGTAGCCGTCCTGGGAGATCTGGAGGCCGCCGGGGAGGTTCGCGGCGGCGTCGGCGGTGGAGGCGTCGGCGGTGGCGCCCTCCTCGTGGCCGGCGTGTCCGCCGGCCGCCGGGCTCTCGGCGGGCGCGGGTGCGGCGGCGTGCTCGCCGTGCCCGGCCTTCGCCGGCTCCTCGACGGGCCCGACCCCCTTGCCGACCCCGTACGCGGTCCCGAAGGTCGCGGCGAGTGCGGCGGCAAAGGCGGTGATCTTCACTCCGGTGTTCATGGCTGCTCTCCCGTGCGTGAGGGGCTTAAGGGGGCGTGGGCCGGCCGCGGTGACCCCTTCGATGCACTTCACCATACCCCTGGGGGGTATCAAGTCAAGTCGGCGATCTGCTTGCGCGGGATACCGCAGGGGGGTATACATGGACTCACGACCGGATACCCCCCGAGGGTATCGGTGAAAGTGGAACCGACCGAGGAGGAAGCCATGGGCTCCTGCTGCACCCCCGACAACAGCTGCTCCACCACGGAGACCGCCGCCGTCGCGGTCGCCGACAGCACCGTCACCGTCTACGCCGTCTCCGGCATGACCTGCGGCCACTGCAGGACCGCGATCACCGACTCCGTCAGCGCGCTCGCCGGCGTCATCTCCGTCGACGTCGACGTCGCCGGCGGCCTGGTGACCGTGACCACCGGCGGCGAGCCCGACGACGCCGCGATCACCGCGGCCGTCGACGACGCGGGCTACGAACTGACCGGCCGGGCCTGATCCGCCGCCGGGCCGACCGACACCCACCGGCGTCCCCCGTCCCGGTACCCGACGGTCCGCCCGGCGGGCGGACGACCGCCCGCACCGCCCCGACCGCCGGGGCCCGCCCCCAAGGCGAGTGAGCCGAAGGGGCGCGCCGGGGGAACAGGGCCGAGCGCGCGCAGCCTCCCGAGGAACGAGGGGGGCGAGCACGGGCGGCCCTGTGAGCCCGGCACCAGCGCCCCGGCGGCGAACCGAGCCTCAAAAAAAGAGGAGCAGGAAATGACCACGACCACTCCGGGCACCGCCCAGGTCGAGCTCGCCATCGGCGGCATGACCTGCGCCTCGTGCGCGGCCCGGATCGAGAAGAAGCTCAACCGCATGGACGGGGTCGAGGCCACCGTCAACTACGCCACCGAGAAGGCCAAGGTCACCTTCGACGCCGACATCGACGTCGCCGACCTGATCGCCACCGTCGAGGCCACCGGCTACACCGCGCAGGAGCCCGCTCCCCCGAAGTCCGACGAGAACGGCGGCGGCCCCACCGACGAGGAGAAGGCCGACGAGGAGCTGCGGCCCCTCAAGCAGCGGCTGGTCACCGCCGTCACGCTCGCCGTGCCCGTCATCGCGATGGCGATGGTCCCGGCGCTCCAGATCGAGTACTGGCAGTGGCTGAGCCTCACGCTCGCCGCGCCGGTCGTCGTCTACGCCGCCTGGCCCTTCCACAAGGCCGCCTGGACCAACGCCAAGCACGGCGCGGCCACCATGGACACCCTGATCTCGGTCGGCACGATCGCCGCGTTCCTGTGGTCGCTGTGGGCGCTGTTCTTCGGTACGGCCGGCACGCCCGGCATGACGCACCCCTTCGAGTTCACCATCGCCCGCACCGACGGCGCCGGGAACATCTACCTGGAGGCCGCCGCCGGCGTCACCGCCTTCATCCTGGCCGGCCGGTACTTCGAGGCCCGCTCGAAGCGCAAGGCGGGCGCCGCCCTGAAGGCCCTCATGCAGCTGGGTGCCAAGGAGGTGACGGTCCTCAGGAACGGCCGCGAGGTCACCGTACCGACCGCCGAACTCCAGGTCGGGGACCGCTTCCTGGTCCGCCCGGGCGAGAAGATCGCCACCGACGGCACCGTCGTCGAGGGCTCCTCCGCCGTCGACGCCTCCATGCTCACCGGCGAGTCCGTGCCGGTCGAGGTCTCCGTCGGCGACTCCGTCACCGGCGCCACCCTGAACGCCGGCGGCCGCCTGGTCGTCGAGGCCACCCGCGTCGGCTCCGACACCCAGCTCGCCCGGATGGCGAAGCTCGTCGAGGACGCCCAGAACGGCAAGGCCGCCGCCCAGCGCCTCGCCGACCGCATCTCCGCCGTCTTCGTGCCCGTGGTCATCGCGCTCGCGCTCGGCACCCTCGGCTTCTGGCTCGGCACCGGCCAGGGCCTGACCGCCGCCTTCACCGCGGCCGTCGCCGTCCTGATCATCGCCTGCCCCTGCGCCCTCGGCCTGGCCACCCCGACCGCCCTCATGGTCGGCACCGGCCGCGGCGCCCAGCTCGGCATCCTCATCAAGGGCCCCGAGGTCCTGGAGACCACCCGCAAGGTCGACACGATCGTCCTCGACAAGACCGGCACCGTCACCACCGGCCGGATGACCCTCCTCAAGGTCCACACCGCCGACGGCACCGACGAGGCCGACGTCCTGCGCCTCGCCGGCGCCCTGGAGCACTCCTCCGAGCACCCCATCGCCCAGGCCGTCGCCACCGGCGCCGCCGCCCGGGTCGGCACCCTGCCCACCCCCGAGGACTTCGCCAACATCCCCGGCCTCGGCGTCCAGGGCGTCGTCGACGGCCACGCCGTCCTCGTCGGCCGCGAGAAGCTGCTCGCCGAGTGGGCCATGGCACTCCCGACGGAGCTCAAGTCCGCCAAGGACACCGCCGAGCGGGCCGGCCGGACCGCCATCGCGGTGGCCTGGGACGGCGAGGCCCGCGCGGTCCTGGAGGTCGCCGACGCCGTCAAGGAGACCAGCGCCGAGGCGATCGGGCGGCTCCGCGCCCTCGGCCTCACCCCGATCCTGCTCACCGGCGACAACAAGGCGGTCGCCGAGGCCGTCGCCGCCGAGGTCGGCATCGACGAGGTCATCGCCGAGGTCATGCCGCAGGACAAGGTCGACGTCGTCAAGAGGCTCCAGGCCGAGGGACGTTCGGTCGCCATGGTCGGCGACGGCGTGAACGACGCCGCCGCGCTCGCCCAGGCCGACCTGGGCCTGGCGATGGGCACCGGGACGGACGCCGCCATCGAGGCCGGCGACCTGACCCTCGTACGCGGGGACCTGCGGGCCGCGGCCGACGCCATCCGGCTCTCCCGCAAGACCCTCGGCACGATCCGCTCGAACCTCTTCTGGGCCTTCGCCTACAACGTGGCCGCCCTGCCGCTCGCCGCGGCCGGCCTCCTCAACCCGATGATCGCGGGCGCCGCCATGGCCTTCTCCTCGGTCTTCGTGGTCGGCAACAGCCTCCGGCTGCGCGGCTTCCAGGCCGCCGACCGCTGACACCCCCGCCCTGCGAACCCCTGATCACCCGATCACCGAGGAGCCCGTCGTGGCCGGTTACGGACAGCACAAGGAAGACATCATCAGACGCCTCCGCCGCATCGAGGGCCAGGTCAGGGGGGTGCAGCGGATGGTCGACGAGGACGTCTACTGCATCGACGTCCTCACCCAGGTCTCCGCCGTCAACGCGGCCCTGCAGTCCTGCGCGGTGGCCCTCCTGGACGAGCACCTCAGCTGCTGTGTCACGGAGGCCATCGCCCAGGGCGGGGACCAGGCCAAGGCGAAGGTGGGCGAGGCGTCGAAGGCCATCGCCCGGCTCATCCGGACCTGACGGAGTCGCGGGGAAGCCGTGACCGAAACGGCGTCAACCACCCTTGGGCGAGGGACAGTCGGCGGAGAGCCTGACGCTCAGGCGGAGACAGAGCCCGAGCACCCGACGGAGGAGCAGCAGCTCCACCGAGCCGGGCGGGCCGGGCCGGCAGACCTTCGCGCAGGGGCGGTCGCTCATGAGGGTCGACATCCCGCCATCGTACCCCTGGGGGGTATACCTGGGGCGGGGAGGCGGCCCGTACGATGAGCCGCCCTAGGGGGAAGGGGAGCCACGTGCGCCGGCTGGGAGAGCTGGAGGCCGAGATCATGGACCGGCTGTGGGCCTGGCAGCGGCCCGCCACGGTCCGCGAGGTCGTCGACGACATCAACCTCGGGCGCCGGGTGGCCTACACGACCGTGATGACCGTCGCGGACATACTGCACCGCAAGGGCTGGCTGCGCCGCGAGAAGACCGGCCGGGCCTGGCTGTACGAACCGGTCCGCAGCCGCGAGGAGTACACCGCCGGCCTCATGCGGGACGCCCTCGGCGACAGCCAGGACCGCCCCGCCGCCCTGCTCCGGTTCGTCGAGGTCATCTCGGACGAGGACATGGCCGCCCTCGACGCCGCCCTCCGCGCCGCCCGCGGCACCACGGGCGGCGACCCCGCCGGGGACCACGCGTGAACCACCACATCCTCGTGCCGCTCGGACTCGCCCTGCTGACCGGCTTCCTCGTCCCCTGGCTGGTCGCCCCGGCCCGCTGGGCCCAGCAGGCCCCCCGGCTCGCGCTCGCCGTCTGGGCCGCCTGCGGCGCGGTGTTCACCGGCGCGGTGGCCCTGCTGCCCGCCCAGCTCGTCCTGTCGAAGGAGAGCAGCCACCGCCTCACCGACATGGCGCTCACCCTCCGACCCCCCACTCCGGCGCAGCTGTCCGCCGTGGACGGCCGCGAACTGCTCGCCCTGTCGCTCGCCCTCGCCGTCCTCTCGGTCCCCGCCGCCGCCTACGTCCGCCGCCTCGCCCGGGCCCGCCGGGTCCGGGTGCGGCACGCGGGGGTGCTGCGCCTCGTCGGCCGGTACGACCCCGCCCTGCGCGCCACCGTCCTCGACGACGAGCGGCCCGCGGTCTACTGCCTGCCGGGCCGGTCGCGCCGGGTCGTCGTCTCCTCGGGCGCGGTCGACGCCCTGACCCCCGCCCAGCTGGCGGCCGCCCTCGCGCACGAACGGGCCCACATCGCCGGCCGCCACCACCTGCTCGTCGCCGCCTCGGAGGCCTTCGCGGCCGTCTTCCGGCACCTGCCGCTCGCCCGGCGCGGCGGCAGCGCCGTACCGGTGCTGCTCGAAATGGCCGCCGACGACCGGGCCTTGCGCCGCTGCACGCGCGACGCGCTGGCCACCGCGCTGTACGCGCTGGCCTCGGGGCGGGCCCCGCGGTCCGCGTTCGCCGCGGGCGGCCCCTCGGCCGCGCTGCGGATGCGGCGCATCCTCACCCCGCACAGCGCCGGACACCCCGTGCTCCGCGGCCTGTTCACGATCGCGTCGGCGGGCCTCGCGATGGCCCCCCTGATCTTCGCCTGCTGCTCGTTCCCCCCGTAATGGCGAACGCCGTTATTTACTAAGCGAATTCGTAGATTTCGCATCGGTCACGGACCGTCGAATTCGCCGCTATCGTGGGTACGTTGGGGCTCGGACTCGGCACGTCGAAGGGTGCACAACCAATGCAGCTCGCTGGCGTTCGCACGGCAGCGGCCGGCGACGCGACGACGATATCCAGACTGCTTGCCGACATCATCCGGAGCAGCTACGCCGGAATACTGGACGAAATCCCTATGCGGCGGCTGATCTCGGCCCAATGCGCACTCCCCCGCATACGCGCGGAAATTGAAATTCCGGGAGGCGCACCCGGATGGCTCGGCTGGCTGGTCGCCACGGACACCGAGGGCGCGGTCGTCGGCGTGGCCGCGGGCGGCGTCCCGGTGCCGGGCGAGGGCGAGGTGTACGCGCTCGCCGTCGCACCCGGCTCGCGCCGCACCGGAGTCGGCACGGCCCTGCTGGCCGCCGCGACCGACCGGATGCGCGCCTACGACGCCCACGAGCAGCGCGTGAAACTCCCGGTCGACACCGACCCGGCCCTGCCCTTCTACACCCACCAGGGCTTCACGGCCCTCGCCGACCCGGCCCGCCTCGGCAGACCGCTCCCGTAGCCCGGCCCGCCCCGGCGGACCGCTCCCGCAACCCCGGCCCCGCCCGCCCCCGAGGGGATTCGCCGGGGGCGTGGCAGATCCACGCCATCGCGTGTTCACGCAGCCCGATCCGGTGGATCGGGGCTCCTCCACCAGGTCACGATGGGTCCAGCGGCGCGGTCCCGGCGGCACGGGTACCTCGTCCGGACGGCACGGACCGAGCGAGCCCCTGGAGGAGCGGATGCACACACCGAGCGGCACTTCCCTGCCCGTCGTGCCCGCAGCGCTCGCGCCGGTCCTGCCGTCCCGATACGACCGCGGCACGGAGCCCGCCCGCGGGGCCGGCGTCCGGGTCACCGCGGACATGCTGCCCGGACTCGAATCCGTGGCCCCCGCCGACGAGGGCTCCGTCTGGCTGCACGACGCCCTGCTCGGCCCGCACAGCGCGGACATCGTCCGGTACCTCGGCCTCGCCCGCTCCACCGGCGGACCCGTCCTCGACCTCGGCTCCGGCGCCGGGCGGCTCGCCGTCCCGTTCGCCCGCCACGGCTTCGCCGTGGAAGCCGTGGACCGGGACGCCTCGGCCCTGGCGCGCCTCGAAGGCTGGGCCCACCGGATCGGCCCGCAGGTGGCCGGGCTCGTCGTCACCCACCGGGCGGACCTCGGCGCGCTGCGCCTCGACGGCAGCTACCGGCTCGCACTCCTCGCGGGCGCGATGGTCACCGCCGTCCCGCCCTCCCGGCGGCCGGCGCTGCTGCGGGAGATCGCCTCCCACCTGGACACCGGCGGGGCGCTCGCCCTCGACTACACCGCGCACCGGCTGCCGGGGCTGATCGCGGAACCGCGGCGGACCTGGGCCTTCCAGGTGCCCCGCTTCGACGGCATCGACGAGTGGGTGGTGGCGCGGCAGGTGTTCGACCTGCCGTCGATGAGCGAGCGGATCACGTACTACGCGGCCCGGACCGGGAAGCTGTCCACGGAGCGGGTCGTGCTGACCACCGACAAGTGGATCGTGGACCCCGAGCGGCTCGCGGCCGAGCTGCACTCGGCGGGCCTGCACGTCGAGGGCCGGCGGCGGCACCGGATCGACGACCGCACCGAGAGCGTGCTGCTCGTGTGCAGGACGGACGGCTGACCGGACGGCCGACGGACACCTCACCAGGTTGACGAGCAAGAGGTACGATGCCCACAAACGTTTGAGCCGACCAGATGGCGGCCGGAGAAGAGGGCAGTCGTGGAAGACCTGACGGGCCGCGAGGCGGTGATCCAGCGCCTGCGCGACGTCGGGCTGCGGGTCACGGGCCCGCGCCTGGAGGTGCTCACGGTGCTCGCCGCCGGCGGCCATCTCGACGTCGAGGCGATCACCGCGACGGCCCGCGAACGGCTCGGCACGCTGACCAGCCAGGCCGTGTACGAGATGCTGCGGCACTTCCAGGAGACCGGCCTGGTCTCCAAGTTCGACCGGCCCGGCCTGCCGGCCGTCTTCGAGGTCGCGGGCCCCGCCCACCAGCACGTCCTGTGCACCGGGTGCGGCCGGGTGGAGAACGTCACCGCGGCCGCGCCCGATCCGCCCCGCCGCGCCCTGCCCCAGTGGCGGGTGGACGACGCGGAGGTCGTGTTCAAGGGCCTGTGCCCCGACTGCCGGGCGAGCGCCCCCGCCGCCTGAGGAGCGGTCAACTCCGTGCGTGTCGTTCGAATGTGTGGCAGGGTCTAGCGGGGCGATTCATCAGGGGTCCGGTGGGGATCCGAGGGGAGTCTGCTGCGCCGTGTCCAGAAACGCCGCCGTGACCCGCGCGGGTAGCGAACGGGCCCTCGCCGTCTACCAGGAGCTCAGGGCCCGCCCCGACGCCGGATTCGACGAGGTCGCGGACGGTTTCGAGCTCTCCGCCGACGAGCGGGAGCGATGTCGGCGCGAACTCGCCTCCTTAGGACTGACCACCCCCGGCGACCCCGCCGCCCCGCACGCCCCCGCCTCCGTCGTCGACCCCGACGTCGCCCTGCTGCGGCTGCTGCGCCGCGAACGCGACCGGCTCCGGGAGCGGCTCGCCGCCACCAGCCGGGCGCACACCGCGATCGAGGCCCTCGCCGGGCCGTTCCTACGGGCCGGCGCCGCCCCCCGCTCCGAGGTCGAGGTCGAGATCGTCACCGACCCCCAGCGGGTGGCGCGCGAACTGACGGACCTGACGGACTCGGTCCGCACCGCCGTCCACGTCATGCACACCGGCTCCGTGCGCCGCGAGGAGATGGCCGCCGAGCTGGAGCGGGACCGCTCCCGGGCGGCCCGCGGGGTGCGGATCCGCGCCATGTACAGCCGCCGGGTCGGCACCGTCCCCGAGATGACCCAGCACCTGGCGGACCGGGCCGCGCTCGGCGTGGAGCTGCGGCTCTCCCCCGTCGTCCCGATGAACATGGTCCTCGCCGACGAGAACTTCGCCCTCCTCCCGACGGACCCCCACGACCCGGAGTCGCCCGTCATCCTGGCCCGCGGCCCGGGCCTCGTCCGCTCCTACCTCGCCCTGTACGAGTACTGCTGGCAGGCCGCCTCCCGGTACGGCGAGGAGCCCGGCGAGAACGGCGGCGACGGCCTCTCCGACCAGCAGCGCGCCGCACTGCACATGCTCGCGTCCGGCATCAAGGACGAGCAGATCGCCCGCAGCCTCGGCGTCTCGCTGCGGACGGTCAGCCGGCTGCTCTCCGAGGTCATGCAGGAGCTCGACGCGGCCAGCCGCTTCGAGGCCGGCGTCAAGGCCGCCCGGCTCGGTCTGCTCGACGGCGACGGGCCGGAACCCGGAGCCTAGGACGAGGAGTTCACATGGCACGGCACACTCGCACGCGGCACGGGGGCCCGACCGACCACACGGGCCGCGCGCACCGCACGAGCTGCACGCACTGCACGACGGACACCCGCCGACCCGCCTGAGACGGTGAGGGCGGGGCGACTCGGAGGATGAGGGGGGTCACTTCGCCATGGTCACTGCGGGCGACGGCATCGGGGACGGGACGGCCGACGTCCTCCTGTCCGTGTACCAGGAGCTGCGCCGCCGGGGCGTCTCGGACTTCGAGGAGGTCCGCAGAGCGCTCGGCCTCGCGCCGGAAGAGTACGAGCGATGTCGCGGCGAACTCCTCGCCCTGGGGCTCATCGTGCCGACGGGCCGGGCGCACGCCACCGTCACGGCCCTGCAGGACGGCAGTTGGCGGTCCGAGACGGACACCGTGGCGGCGATCGACCCCGAGATCGCGCTGCTGCGCCTCCTGGAACGGGAGCGCGAGCGGCTGCGGGAGCACCTGGCCGAGGCCGACGAGGTGTACGGCACCCTGGAGGTCCTGGCGGGCTCCTACCTGCGCGCGGAGGCGCTGACGCGCGCTCAGGCGCACGTCGAGGTGCTGACCGACTACCGGCGGATCCAGCAGGCCATCGAGGACATCACGGACGTGATGCAGGAGAGTTCGGCGGCGCTGCACCCGGGGACGCCGGGCCGGCAGAACCCGGACCGGATGCTCGACCGGGACCGGCGCCAGGTCGCCAACGGGGTGCGGGTGCGCGCCATCTACGGCCGGCAGGAGGCGACGGACCCGTACATGGAGAAGTTCCTCGGGCAGCGGGCCGAGCTGGGCGTGGAGATCCGGCTGGCGCCGGTCGTCCCGATGAACATGATCATCGCCGACCAGCAGTTCGCCCTGGTGCCGATCCGCCCCGACGAACCGGGCGAGGGCGCGATCCTGGCGCGGGGCAGCGCTCTGGTCCGGCCGTATCTGAGCCTGTACGAGCACTGCTGGCACACGGCGACCCCGTACGGCGTCGAGACGACGACGGAGGCGGGCGGCGACGGCCTGTCGGAGCAGCAGCGGGCGGCGCTGCACATGCTGGCCTCGGGGATGAAGGACGAGCGGATCGCGCGCACGCTCGGGGTGTCGCTCCGGACCGTCAGCCGGATGATCTCGGAGCTGATGCAGGAGCTCGGGGCGACGAGCCGCTTCGAGGCGGGCGCCCGCGCGGTGCGGCTCGGCTGGCTCGACTGACGGCGCCGGGGACCGCCGAGCCGCCGCGGCACGAAGCACCGAAACACCGAGACCCCGCGATCGTGGCAGCGATCGCGGGGCCTGACGGTCGGTCGGCTCCAGGGGAATCCCCTTGGAGGCGGGCTCAGTTGGTGGGGCTCGGGGTGGGCTGCGGCGGGGCGACCGGCCAGCCGTTGTCGTCCGCGACACCGGCGACGGTCTGCGGGTCGACCGGGGCGCTGTCGGGGGAGACGGCGTAGGCGGCGCCGCCCGCGACGGCCAGACAGGCCGCGGCCGCGACCAGGAGCTGACGGACGGCCTTGCCGATGCCGGTGTTCTGCGCAGCGGACATGATTCCTCCAGGACTCGGAACGGGATTCCGCCTTCCGGGGGCCCGTGCCGCCGGGCGCTCCCTGAAGACGTCTCCATACTGTCCCGGCCTCGAGAACGAATCCAGGGATCCTCGCTGCGTGGACCCGCCATGGCGTGGATGCGTCAATACGCCTTCCCCGCAACGGAATTGAGTCATCCGGAGTCCGCCATACCTTTGGTTAGACCAAAAGAGATGCTAGACTTGTGCTACGGCCTTCTCGTTCCTCCAGGAGAGAGGGGCCGCCGGGGCAGGGGCGTGCCGCCGCCCCTGCCCCACCACCCCGCGCACGACCGGCCGGCGCGTCTCCGCGAGCGCCCCCCGGTACACCTCGACGGTCCGCGCGGCGGAAGCACGCCAGCTCATCCCGCGCGCGTGGCGGACCGCCGCCTCCCCCATCGTCGCCACCACCTCCGGATGCGCCGCCAGCCACCGCAGCCGGCGCGCGTACTCCACCGGGTCGTGACCGGGCACCAGCAGCCCCGTCACCCCGTCCCACACCGCCGTCGGCAGCCCGCCGACCGCCGCCGCGAGCACCGGCGTCCCGCACGCCTGCGCCTCCAGGGCCACCAGACCGAACGACTCGCTCCGCGACGGCACCACCAGGACGTCCGCCGCCCGGTACCAGTCCGCGAGCCGTGACTGCGGTACGGGAGGGCAGGGCCGCAGCACGTCCGTGACACCCAGCTCCTCCGCGAGCCGCCACACCGTCCCCTCCCGCGTCGCCCCCGAATGCCCGCCGACCACCGGCACCAGGAGCCTGCTCCGCAGGTCAGGCGCCTCCCGCAGCAGCTCGGCGACCGCCCGCACGAGCACGTCCGGCCCCTTCAACGGCTGGATGCGGCCCGCGTACAGCGGCACGAACGCGTCGGCCGGCAGCCCCAGCCGGGCCCGTGCCGCCGCACGCCCGTCCCCCCGGTGGAAGGTCCGCAGATCGACCCCGGGCCGTACGACCTCGGTCCGGCCCCCCTCCGCCCCGTACAGCGAACGGAGCGCCTCCGCCTCGTCGGCCGTGTTGGCGATCAACCGGTCCGCCGCGCCCACCACCTGGTGCTCGCCGCGCACCCGCAGCTCCGGCTCGGGGGCGTCGCCCTCGGCCAGCGAGGCGTTCTTCACCCGGGCCAGGGTGTGGGCGGTGTGCACCAGCGGGATCCGCCACCCCACCGACGCGATCCGGCCCGCCTGCCCGGAGAGCCAGTAGTGCGAGTGGACCAGGTCGTAGCGCCGCTCCTCCTTGAGCAGGGCCAGCGAGAACGGCACGACCAGGTCGGGCACGGCCTCCTTCGGCAGCGGCCCGCGCGGCCCGGCGTGCAGATGCCGGACCCGCACCCCCGGCGCCAGCTCCACCAGCGGGGGCCGACCCTCCCCCCGGCAGCGGGTGAACAGGTCCACCTCGGCGCCCTGTTCGGCCAGGGCCCGGGAGAGTTCGACCATGTAGACGTTCATCCCGCCGGCGTCCCCCGTCCCGGGCTGGTGGAGCGGGGAGGTGTGGACGCTGAGCATGGCGACGCGCAGGGACACGTGGGGCTCCTGAGGAGTGGGGGCCACGTGCCCCTGCGCGTCGCTCGCGCGCACGGTCACGCGGCAGGGTGGGAGTCGGACCAGCCGAATACTTGGTTGCTTAGTAGTTGAAGAACGAGTCGAGGCCCTCAGAAGCCGAAGACCGGGCCCGACGGCGGCGCCAGCCGCGTCCCCGGCAGCGGCGCCGACAGGGCCTGCCAGTCGACCGGCCGACCCGGCACCGCCTGGAGCGCCGCCGCGAGCCGGTCCGCCCCCTCCGGCATCACCGGCCGCGCCCACGCCGACAGCGCGGAAGCCACCGCCAACTGCGCGGCGAGCGCCGGAAGATGCCGGCAGGACGTGCTGGGCCGGCACCGCTCGTGGGTGTTCACATGGCCGAAGTCGGCCACCGAACGGACCATCTCGTCGAGCACGGCCACCGCCCGCCGCGGGTCGAACGCGTCGGGACCGTACGCCTCCCGCAGGTCGTCCATGCCCCGGTGCAGGCGCCGCTCCAGGACCTCCCAACCGGTGCCGCCGGGCAGCGCCTGCGGGGCGAGACCGCCGCACTCCTCCCGCACCGACGAGAACAGCCGAGAGAGCCAGCTGTTCCAGGTGTCGTCCAGCTCCCGGCGCGCCGCCGCGAGCCGCTCCCGCCGGAAGACCGTCCGGCGGCCCAGCGGGCGCGCCTGGAGGACGTGCCGGCGCAGCGTGTCGGAGCCGTACTCGGTGAGCAGGTCGAGCGCCCAGACGTTGCCCTCGCGCACGCCCTCCTCGATGACGTACGACTCGTTCACGTTGAAGTCCTGCGGCAGCTTCACGTCCTGCGCGAGGAGCAGCACCGGCAGCAGCACCGCGTGGCAGAAGGCGTGCCCGAAACCGCAGAAGTGGATCGCCCGGCGCGGCAGCGGCCCCGTCGTGTCGTAGCCGAAGAGGTGCATCGCCGCCGCCTCGAAGCAGCCGTCGATCCGGTGGTCGGGGAAACCCTCGACCGGCACCGGCAGCCCCCACTCGGCGGGATGGCCCACCGCGATGTCCGGCAGCCCGTCCTCGACGAGCGACTCGCACAGCGCCGCGAGGCGCGGCGGCAGGCCCGCCGTCGCCCAGTAGTCGGCGAGCGTCTCCCGGAACGGCTCCAGGGGCACGTACAGCCGGCGGCAGCGGCGGGCCACCGCCGGGGTGTCGCAGAGCGCGCAGCGCGCCGCGACGAGGTCGCCGCCGTCGTTCGGCCGCGCGCACTCGTGGCACATCCCGCCGTCGCTGACCGCCCCGCAGTGCGGGCAGCTGCCCGTCGCGTGCGCGCCGTACAGCCAGCGGTCGCACGGTTCGCAGTACGGGAGCAGCCGCGTCCGCGGGGCGATGACCCCCTGCGCGAACAGCCGGCCGAAGAGGTCCTGCACCCACCGCGCGTAGCCCTTGTCCCGCCGCGGGCGCACGATGTGGTCGAACTCCACGCCCGAGCGCAGCCAGTCCGCGGTGATCGCGGCCCGGTACCCCTCCGCGACCTCCTCCGGCTTCCGGTTGTGCCGCAGGGCGCGGACCTCCACCGAGCTCGCGTGGTCGGCCGTACCGGTCGTGAACCGGACCGCCTCCCCCTCCGCGCGCAGGAAGCGCGTGAGGACGTCGGCTGCGACGTACGGCCCCGCGAGATGGCCGATGTGGAGTTCTCCGTGGGTGGCGGGAGGAGTCGCGGTGATCCAGACGGGGGTGCTCATGGGACCTCCTTGACGCGGTGGTGCGGTGGGCTTCGACGGGGCTCGACGGCGGCTTCGCCGGGGCTCGCAGCGGCTTCGGCAGGGCTCGAAGTGGCTTCGCCGGGCTCGAAGGCGGCTCAGCGGGGTTCGAAGTGGAACGAGCGGATGAAGCAGTCGCGCGGCTGCTCGACGGCGTACACGATGCATTCGAAGAGGGCCTGGGTGGTCAGCTTCTCGTCCGGCGCCACCCCGTCCGGATTCGAGCCGTCCCATTCCGCGAACCGCGGATCCGACGTCGAGAAATCCGGCGGGAAGAGCGAGAACACCCTTACCCCTGAAGGCCGCAGCCGCCGCGACAGGATGTCCGCGAATCCCGCCTGGGCGCTCTTCGCCGCCCAGAACGCCTCGTGCGCGGCACCCGCGGTCGCCGCCGACGCGCCCTCGGCGTCCCGGACGGCCACCATGTTCACGATGTCCGGCCGCAGCGAACCCCGGAGCAGCGGCAGGAAGTGCTTCACCATCAGCACCGTGCCGCCCGCCGTCGACTCGATCGTCTCCACGATCTCCGCGTCGCTCGCCGCCTCCAGGTCCATGCCGTCCAGCCAGCGGGCCCCGTTGTTCACCAACAGGTCCACCCGGTCCGTCCGTTCGCCCACCCGCGCCGCGAACTCCCGGATCTCCGCAGGCCTGCTGAGGTCGCAGCCGAAGGCGTGGATACGGTCGCGGGCCGACCCCATCACCTCCGTGCGGGTCCGCTCGGCCGCCTCCACCGTCCGCGCCGAGACGTAGACCTCGGCACCGAGATGCGCGAATCCGACGGCGAGCGCGCGACCGAAATAGCGGGACGCTCCGGTCACGACGACACGCAGATTCTCGAATTTCATCTGTGTCTGCTCTCCCCACGGATACCGATTGCCGGTCCATTTCAGCGTGGCAGAGAACCCGTCCACCGAGCCTCTCGACAACCCTGCGCATTCACGCCGTTGCGTGAATGCGCCACGGCACCTCCACGCATTCCAGCACCTCGGCCCGCTTCCGGTGCACGCTCACCCGGTCGTGCGCCGCGGACACCGTCACCGTGCCCCCGGGCGTCCGCACCGTCCCGTACCCGGCCGGCACCACCGTCCCGTCCAGCGCCCCCGCCGCCGCGAGCGCCGCCGCCCCCGTCACCGCCAGCCCCGGATGCCAGCCCCCGACCGTGAGCGCCCTGACGTCCATCCCCCCGGGCCCCACGGTGACCACGGCGACCTTCGGCAGCGCGGACCGGGGGTCGTAGCCGAGCATCCGCGCGGCCTCCTCCCTCAGCGCCGCCAGCCTGCGCTCCAGGTCCCCCGCCGGCAGCCGCGCGGCATCGACGAACACGTACGGGTTCCCGTACCTCACGACCGTCACGGGCACCCCGCCGAGCACGTCGACGGGCCGCCCGGTCGGCAGCGTGCCCTCCGCCGTCGGCGACCTCAGGAAGCTCAGCGTGTACGCGTCCCCGTGCGGCTCGCACAGCACCTCGTCCCCGGTCGTCACCGACCGCACTGTCACGGTCCCGCCCCTCCCGTCCGCCACCACGCACGCCAGCAGCGAATGCCCGCACCCCGCCCGGAAGTCGAACCCACCACCCGTCAGCGCCTGCACGAACCGGTAGTCGATCCGGTAGCGCCCGCGCCCCGCCCCTCGCCCATACAGCGCGATCTTTCCGATCCCCGCGTACGCCGTCCCTGCGAGCGCCCTCCGCACATGCCTCAGCTCCCGCCCCAACGCGAGTGCCCCCACCGGGAGATCGTCGCAACGGACGACCAACGTCGGCCCGGGCGCCCCCTCGGCCCGGACGACGCTCCCGGGCACGACGGCGGCGGCGGGCGCAGGCGCGGCCGGACGAGGTGGGCGGGGGGTCGGGGTCGGGGGGTTAGGCGGCACAGCCGGTGGGGATGCGGAGGCCTTGGACGATGTCGGTCCAGAGTTCGTGGACGGCGAGGGCCCAGAGGGTTTGGGCGGTGTGGGGGGAGGGGTGGGCGAGGTGGCGGGCGAGGAGGCGGTGGACGCGGTCGGCGCGGAGCCGGCCGCCGAGGACGAGGCGGGCGGGGGAGAGGAGTTCGCGGACGGTGTCGAGGAGGGGGGTGCCGGGGGCGAGGAGGGCGGCGAGGGGGAGGGTGAAGGGTTGTTTGGGTCGCTGGAGGACCCCCCGCGGGAGGAGTTCGGCGCCGGCTTCGTACAGGGCCCGTTTGCCGGTCCGCGCGGCCACCGGCAGCGCGCGGGCGTGGGTGACGACGGAGGGCTGGCAGAAGGGCATGCGGGCTTCGACGGCCCAGGCCATGGAGAGGTGGTCGACGCGCCGCAGGTGGTAGGCGGGGAGGCGCCAGCGGGTCTCGAAGGCGGTCATCGCGGTGAGCCGGTCCTCGCCGACGGCCTCGGCGGAGCGTAGTTCCTGGGCGATGCGGTCGGCGGCGGAGCCCTGGTCGGCGATGAACGCCCGGTAGTGGGAGGTGTAGAGGTGTTCGCGGAGGAGCCGGGGGGCGGCGGAGAGCGCGTCGGCGTAGGCGGCGGCCCAGTCGGCGCCGGCCGGGGCGGCGAGTGCGGCGCGCATCCGGTCGTACCCGCCGAAGAGTTCGTCGGCGCCGTCGCCGGTGAGCGCGACGGTGAAGCCGTTCTCGCGGACGGCGCGGAAGAGGGCGTACGTGGAGAGGGTGATGGGGTCGGCGTTGGGCTGGCCGAGGTGGCGGACGGTGCGGGTGAGGAGGGAGCCGAGTTCGTCGGGGTCGACGGCGACCTCGTGGTGGACGGTCCGGGCCCGGCGGGCGACGGAGCGGGCGTACGCGGCCTCGGAGCCGGGCCAGCGGCCCCGGTAGGTGAGGTGGAAGGTGTGCAGGGGCGGCGCGTCGGTCTCGCGGGCGTGTTCGGCGGCGAGCGCGGTGACGAGGCCGGAGTCGAGGCCGCCGCTGGTGATGGCGCAGACGGGCACTTCGGCGCGGGCGAGCCGGCGGACCTCGTGGCGCAGCACGTCCTGGGTGTCGCCGAGGGGCGTCGCGCGGTGGGCGCCGCGGCGGCGGACGACGGGTGGGGCGCCGGGCCGTACGAGGGCGGTGGCGCCGGGGGGCAGGACGCTGACGCCGTCGAGTGCGGTGTGCGTGGCGAAGGAGGTGCGGGTGGCGAGGACGGTGTCGAGGGAGTCCTCGCGCGGGGAGATCCGTACGCCTTCGAAGGCGAGGAGGGCGGGGATCTCGGAGGCGAACCGGGTGGAGCCGTCGTACGGGTCGTGGTGGAGGTGGATGGGCTTCATGCCCATGTCGTCGACGGCGAGGACGAGCCGGGTGCTGCCGGGGCGCAGGTCGAGGACGGCGACGGCGAACATGCCGTCGAGGTGTTCGGCGAACGCGGGCCCGTATTCGGCGTACAGCGCGGGGAGCACGGTGCCGTCGCAGAGGTCGGGGAACCGGTGGCCGCGGGCGGCGAGGGTGCGGCGCAGTTCGGCGTGGTTGTAGATCTCGCCGTTGAGCACGGCGAGGACGCCGGGCAGGTGGGGCAGCCGGTAGGGCTGCTGTCCGCCGCACGGGTCGGTCACGGCGAGCCGGTCGCAGCCGAGGGACCAGCCGGGTCCGCTGCGCACCTGGTGCTCGTCGGGTCCGCCGTGCCGCTGGCGGGCCGAGGCCGCCGCGAGTTCGGCGGGGTCCGGTCGGTCCGCCCCCGCGGCGAAGGAGCCGAGGATCCTGCACATACCGGTCACCCTCCAAGCACGTCGCTGCACGCTTCACTTCACCCGGACAACTCAATGATTTGAATCTACCAAGTTTTTGAATGGCGCGTAAGTGCCATGTCCAGTTCACGCCACGAGTCGGCCTTGCGACGCCCCGTACCACCCCAACAGGCTTGCCCCATGGAGGACTTCAACCGGACCGCCCCCGAATCCCTGCTGGTCGTCGCCGCACACCCGGACGACATCGAGTTCTGCGTCAGCGGCACGGTCATGCAGTGGATCGAACGCGGCACCCGCGTCACGTACTGCATCGTCACGGACGGCGCCGCCGGCGGTTACGACGAACGACTCCCCCGCCAGGCGATGGCCGACCTGCGCCGCGCCGAACAGGTCCACTCCGCGAAACTCAGCGGCGTCGCCGACGTCCGCTTCCTCGGCTACCCCGACAGCTTCGTCGAACCCTCCGTCGACCTCCGCCGCGACCTCTGCCGCGTCATCCGCGAAGTACGCCCGCAGCGGGCCGTCATCCCCTCCCCCGAGATCAACTGGGCCCGCGTCGCCGACCTCCACCCCGACCACCGCGCCGTCGGCGACGCCTGCCTCCGCGCCGTGTACCCCGAGGCCCGCAACCCCTTCGCCCACCCCGAACTGCTCGGGGACGAGGGCCTGGAGCCCTGGACCGTCCACGAACTCTGGCTGATGACCGGCCCCACCCCGAACCAGTACGTCGACGTCACCCCCGTCTTCGACCGCAAGGTCGAGGCCCTCCGCATCCACACCTCCCAGACCGCCCACTTCGACGACCTCGCCGGCCTCCTCCGCACCTGGCTCGGCGAGCACGCCACCGCGGGCGGGCTCCCCGCGGGCCGCATGGCGGAGGCGTTCCAGATCGTGCACATCGACTGACGGGAGCCCCCCGACCGCCCCGGGGAACCCTTGTCCGCACCCCCACCCCATGAGACCGTTTCGCTCAACTGACGGAGAATCAGGGGGGATTCACACCATGGCAGTCGAACCGATGGACGGCGACCGGGCAGTGATGGACCAGTACGCGCTGCCCTGGATCGAGGCGAACGAGGACCGCTCCTCCGACGCCGACGGGCACCTCCGCTCCTACCGGTCCTCGCTGGAGGGCGACGGGGCCGACGCCACGAAGGCCGTCGAACGGCTGATCTCCAGCGGACGCGGCGAAGCACTCAAGGCACTCGGCGAGCACTGGTCACGCGTCAACGCCTGCTTCGGGCAGACCACCAGGGCCGCCCTCGACATCACGAGCGAGATCCAGACCTGCGGCGACACCATCGTCATCGGCAAGGACCGCGCCCAGGACATCGTCTCGTACCTCCGGAACATGAACCCCGAGATCGGCACCGCCACCCCGGACGCCAAGCTCCAGCGGCACATCGACGTCGCCAGGGACGACCTGGAGGGCAACGTCACGATGACGCTCGGCGACGTCCGCGACGGCGCGGCCCGAGCCCGGAGCGCCGAGGACGTCGTCGCCCTCAAGACCGTCCCCACCACCCTCGCCGGCCTCCTCGGCCGCGCCGTCGGCGGCGACCTGGGCGGCGACCAGGGCAACGGCATCGGCGGCGGGATCGGCGCGGGCGCCGGAGTCGCCGGCGCCCTGGCCCCCGGCATCGAAGGAGGAGCCGGCGTCGCCGGCGCGGGCGGCCCGGTCTCCGGGACGAACGCGAGCAGTTGGAACGTCTTCGTCGACCATGACGAGCACAAGCGCGCCGCCGACGGCCTCGCCAAGGCCGCCGAACACATCCGCGGCGAGACCACCACCGCCCTCGCCCGCGCCCTCTACGACCTCGACGCCCTCGCCGCCAGCGGCTCCGTCGGCAGCGCCATCGCCGCCGAGTACACCCCCCTCGTCAACGACCTCGACCTCGCCACCCGCGCCCTCGCCGACCACCTCGACGGCCCCCTCCGCGACATCGTCCGCACCATCTCCACCGACCAGCAGGACACCGACGACGACAACCGCGGCCGCTTCGACTTCTGGAAGAACTGACCGCCGCCACCGCCTCCTGTGACGCGGAACACAGGGAACGTCCCGCCTCCCCGCCCCCTCCTCCGGGTGTCGGCATTCGACCCGCAGGAGACGAGGAGACGGCAATGGCGACGGACACGGGCACGGAGACGGGCACGGAAACGGCGGTCGCGGAGGAGAAGCCCACGCCCGGAACGACCGCGACGACCGCGATGACCAGGGCGACCGCGACGACCAGGGCGATCAGGACGACCAGGGCGAGCGCGGCGCTGCTCGCCGTCCTCGCCCTGGTCCACGTGTACTGGGCCACCGGCGCCACCTGGCCCGCCGGCAGCGAGCACGGCCTCTCCCTCGCCGTCCTCGGCAGCGCGGTGTCCTTCGGACCGGCCGTCGTCCTCCCCCTCGCCGCCCTCGAAGGCGTCGCGAGCGCCGGGGTGTACGCGTACGGGCGGAACCCCCGCGGCCGGATCCCCCGCCTGATCACCGCCGCGTTCACCGCCGGCCTCCTCGCGCGCGGCGCCGCCGGCCTGGCCTGGGCGATCCTCGGCAAGGACGGATCCGGCCCGGTGTTCCCCTGGCTGAACGCCCTCCTCTACACGCCCCTCTGCCTGGGGCTCGGCTGGGCGGTGCTCCGTGAGCTCCGCCGCTGACCCCGCCCGGGAACGGGGCGTCGCGCTCGCCCGGGCCGCCCGTCGCGGCGACACCCTCGCCCTCCACGACCTGCTCGACCACCTCGCCCCGTACATCGCCCGCATCTGCCGCCCCATCGCCCTCGACGACGGCCCGGACGCCACCCAGGAGGCCCTGGTCGCCGTGTTCACCCGCCTCCGTTCCCTGCGCGACCCCGAGGCGCTGTACGGCTGGGTGCGCACGATCGCCGTCCGCGAGGCGATACGGGCCTCCCGGCCGCGCCCGGCCGAACTGTCCGACGTACCCGAACGCGGCGATCCGCAGCTCGCCACCGACATCGACGACGTCCTCGCCCGGCTCTCCCCCCACCACCGCGCCGTCCTCGTCCTCCGCGACGTCGAAGGACTCGACGAGGAGTCCACCGCGGCCGCCCTCGGCATCCCCGCCGGCACCGCCAAGTCCCGGCTGCACCGCGCCCGGCAGAGCTTCCGAAAGGCATGGACCGCATGACGGACGACGACATGACGACCGACGGCATGACGGCAGACGACGTGACGGCAGGCGGGATGACGGCAGGCGGGATGACGGCCGACGACGCACCCGACATCGTGATCGACGACGTACGGCGGCTCCGCGTCATGACCGCCGCCCTCCGCGGCGCCCACCTCGTCGAACGGGTCCTCCCCGCCGAACTCCCCCGCGCCTGGAGCGTCATGGGTGACCTGGAAGGCGCCTTCGGCCGTTTCCAACCGGACATGCGCTCCGTCAGGATCCTCCGCACCGACGGCGACCGGATCGAAGCCCTCGCCCGCAGCCGCTACGGCCCCCGCGCCCACTTCCGCGGCGTCCTGCGCCCCGGCTGGTGCTGGCTCCAGAGCCGGTTCCTCGTCATCGGCATGGCCGCCGCGGCCACCGAGGACGCCGGCCACACCCGCGTCGCCCTCACCGGCGGCGTCCGCGTCCCCGGCCGCGCCGCCCTCGTGCCGTTCGGCGCCCGCCGCGAACTGGAGGAGGCGATGAGGCGGCTCGGGGAGCTCGTGTCCGGATAGGGATCGCCGTAGAGATCGCCATAGGGATCGCCGCGGCAGCACGGGCGGGGTGGCCGCAGCGACGGCCCCGCTCGTCAGCCGGCGGTCGCCGGGGCGAGCCACGGGCGGTGGCCCGGGCCCGTCGGGTGGGTGCCGGTGACGGCCATGACGACCGAGTAGAGGCTGGTCTCGGCGGCGATGAAGAGCCGGTTGCGCTTCGCCCCTCCCCAGGAGATGTTGGCGACGGCCTCGGGGACGCGCAACCGCCCGATGAGGGTGCCGTCGGGGTCGTAGCAGTGCACGCCGTCGTTCATGGCGGCGGCCCAGAGGCGGCCCTCGTCGTCGAAGCGCAGGTTGTCGAAGCGGGCGTGCTCGCGCCGCGCCGCGTCGGCGAACACCTTCCCGTCCGACAGGGTCCCGTCCTCGCGGACGTCGAAGACGCGGATGAACCCCGCGCGGGTGTCGGAGACGTACAACCGCTGCTCGTCGTGGGAGAACACGAGCCCGTTCGGCGCCCCGAACCCGTCGGCGACCAACCGGACCTCGCCCGTCACCGGATCGATCCGGTACACGCAGTTGGCGCCGATCTCGCTCTCCGCCCGGTAGCCCTCGTAGTCGCTGGTGATGCCGAAGTCCGGGTCGGAGAACCAGATCGACCCGTCCGACTTCACCGCCGCGTCGTTCGGGCTGTTCAGCCGCTTCCCGTTCCACCGGTCCGCGAGCACGGTCACCGTGCCGTCGTGCTCCGTCCGCGTCACCCGCCGGTTCCCCTGCTCGCAGGTCACCAACCGGCCTTCCCGGTCGAGGGTGTTGCCGTTCGTGTGCCCGGCGCCGCGACGGAACACCGCGACCGCGCCCGTCTCCTCGTCCCAGCGCAGCATCCGGTCGTTGGGGATGTCGCTCCACACCACCTGCCGCCACGCGGGCACGTAGATCGGCCCCTCCGCCCAGCGGCAGCCCGTGTACAGGACCTCCAGCGCCTCGTCCCCGTTCATGCAGCGCCCGCTGCGGAACCGGTCGTCGAACATCTCGTACAGCCCAGGGTGTTCGCCGCTCATGAACTCTTCCCCTCCACCGTTCCGTCGACATCCTCGCGGGCCGAACCTCATCCCGCCCACAGCGAAGATTGCAGGATGAGCTACGGTCATCACAAGAACGCACCGAACGGAGAGTTGTGGATCACATCGACCGCGTCCTGCTGGCCCGGCTCCAGGAGGACGCCACCCAGCCCTACGCCGCCCTCGGCCGAGCCGTCGGCCTCTCCGCCGGCGCCGCCCACGAGCGGGTCCGCAAACTCCGCGAGCGCGGCGCCATCCGCCGCACCGCCGCCGAAGTCGACCCCGCCTCCGTCGGCAGCGCCGTCCTCTCCTACGTCATGGTCGACTCCACCGCCTGGATGGGCGACTCCGCCGACGCCTTCGCCGCCCTCCCCGAGATCCTCGAAGCCCACGTCATCGCCGGCAGCGCCTCCGTCCTCGTCAAGGTCAGAACGACCACCACCGAGCACCTCCAGGACGTCCTCCGCCGCATCTACGCCATCGACGGCGTCAGCGGCACCCAGGCCACCGTGGTCCTCGAAACCTTCTTCGAACGCCCGCTCTCCCCCCTGCTCCCCGACGGAGCCGACGGAGCCGACGGAGCCGACGACTGACCCCGGCGTGACGCACGGACCCGGTCGCCGGTTCTCACATCGCCCGGCTCACCCGCACCGAAGCAGGTGAGCGGGCACGCGCGTCGACCGGTTCACCCGCTCACCGGCGCCAGAACAGGTGGTGCGTCACCCCACCGCGCGGGCTGGGCACGGCCTCGTGCTCGAAGCGGTCGTACAGCTCCTCCGGCGACTCCCACAACCGCGCCCCCGACCCGAGCTCCACCGGCGACACCGCCACGTGCAGCGTGTCCACGAGATCCGCGTCCAGGAACTCCCTGACCGTCGTCGCCCCGCCGCCCAGCCGCACGTCCTTCCCCTCCGCCGCCTCCCGCGCCATCGCGAGGACCTTCACCGGCTCCTCGTCCACGAAGTGGAACGTCGTGTCCGACAGCGTGAACGACGGCCGCAGGTGGTGGGTCATGACGAACACCGGCGTCCGGAACGGCGGCTCCTCCCCCCACCACCCCTTCCACTCGTGGTCCGTCCACGGCCCCCGCTGCGGCCCGAACTTGTTCCGCCCCATGATCTCCGCGCCGATGTTCCGCGCGAAGTCCCGCGTGAAGTAGTCGTCCAGGCCCCTGCTCCCCCCGGCGTCCGTCCGCATCGGCCAGCTCGCCGTCGCCCCCGCCCACGCGAACATCTCCGCCGGCTCCGCATGCCCGAACGGCCGCTCCAGGCTCTGCCCCACCCCCGCCCCGAACCCGTCGCTCGACACCATGAAGTTCATGACCCTCAGCAACTGCTCCACGTACGTCCTCCTCCTGGACTCCGGACCACGGTGATACCGCGCCGTCGGCGACTCCCCGCGACGACTCTCCAGGGACTCCAGGGCTGACTCCCGAACGCACCGGAACTCATCGGTACGCATCGGACGCATCGCCATCGGTCGCCCTCCCGCCCCGATCACCCTCCCGACCCCGGCGGCGCGGCCCCGATCCCCCGCTTCGGCGCCCCGGCCTGCCTAGGATCGCCGCATGACCACTCAGCGACGCTCCTCGCCCCTGTCCCTCTGGTCCCGGGACTCGTTCCTGTCCGTCGGCTCGGTCGGCTCGACGCTCTCCATCGGCTCCGTCGGCTCCTTCCTCTCCGTCGGTTCCGTCGGCTCCGCCCTCTCCGTCGGCTCCGTCGGCTCCTGGGCGAGCGCCGGCTCCCTGCTCTCCGCCGGCTCGACCTGGTCCGTCCTCTCCTGGCGCTCCCACCGCGGCGTCCTCGCCGCCGGCGCCACCCTCGCCCTCGCCGGCGCCCTCGCCACCGGCCTCGCCGTCACGACCGCCTCCCGTCGCCGCGGTCACACCGGCGCCCGGTGATCAGAGCGTTTCGGCCACGCCCGGGCGGAGGGTGCGCAGGCGGCCCGCGAGGTCGGGGGCAGCGAAGGCCTCGGTGATGCGGGCGGGGTCTTCGGCGAGGTGGTCCCAGGAGTCGAAGTGGAGGGGGATGACGGTGCGGGCGCCGAGGGTGCGGGCGAGGGCGGCGCCTTCGTGGGCGCTCATGGAGAAGGCGCGGTCGCCGGTGGTGGGGAAGTGGGCGTCGCCGAGGTGGAGGAAGGCGGTGTCGACGGCGAAGCGGGTGCCGATCTCGTCGAGGGCGTCGTGGCGGACGGTGTCGCCGGAGACGTAGAGGGTCCTGCCGTCGTACTCGACGACGAAGCCGGTGACGGGTCCGGTGACGTGCTCGGTGCCGGCGGGTCCGTGGCGGGCGGGGGTCGCGGTCACCGTCACGGTGGTGCCGCCGGCGGTGATCTCCCGGCTCTCCCAGGGTGCGAGGCCCTCGATCCGGCCCTTCGTGAGGCCGTCGTCGCCGAGGCGTTCGGCCGCCTCGGGGGTGGTGAGGACCGTCGCCGCGCGGCCGAGGACCTCGCGGCCGGTGTGGTCGAGGTTGTCGGCGTGCTGGTCGTGGGAGAGGAGGACCAGGTCGACGGGCGGCAGTCGGTCGGCGGCGAGGGCGGGACCGGTGGTGCGGCGGAGGGGACGGGCCCCCGGGTAGTCGGCGGGGGCCGGGTCGAGGGCGGGGTCGGTGAGGACGGTGAGGCCACCGAGGCGGAGGAGGACCGTCGCCGTCCCCACGTACGTCACGGTCGCGGGCGCGGACCCGACGTCGGTCGCGGACCCGGCCTCGGTCGGGAGCCCGACGTCGGTCGCGGGCCCGGCCTCTGCCACGCGCTCGGGAAGCGTCACGACCGGGCCGCCGTCGCAGCCGTCGCAGCCGTCGCGTCGATCTTGGCCTCAAGGGCGGACAGCAGGCTCTGGAGGAGCTCGACGGTGAGGTCGTCGGTGAGGTTGCCGTCGGCGTCGAAGCGCTCGTGGGAGCGGAAGACGTGGACTTCGGGCTTCACGACGACGTCGTTGTCCGTGCAGGCGAGGATCTGGCGGAGGGCGAGTTGGGCGCGGACGGTGCCGAACGCGCCCGGGCCTGCGCCGAGGATCGCGGTGGGCTTGTGGCGGAGGGGCAGGCCTTCGGTGCGGGTCCAGTCGGTGCTGAGCCAGTCGAGGGCGTTCTTGAGGACGCCGGGGACGGAGTAGTTGAACTCCGGGGTGGCGATGAGGAGTCCGGCGGCTTCGGTGACGCGGCGGCGGAGCTCGTTGACGGCGGCCGGGCGCAGCTCGGGGGTGTCGAGGTCGAGGTCGTGCGGCGGGAGGTCGCGCAGGCCGTCGTAGATCTCGATCTCGTGGGCGCCGGAGTTGAACTTCTGGGCGGCGCGCAGCAGTTGCGTGTTGTGCGAGTCGGCGCGGAGCGAGCCGGAGATGGCGAGGATCGTGGACGCGGTCATGGGAACCCCCAGTTCGTCGGGTGAGCCGGCGGGCGCCGGACTCGACAGCCATGAAACTAAACAGGTCAGTTCAGTCTGTCAACCAAACAGTTCAGTCTTGACAGTGAACTGAATGGTGTAGTTCATTCGATGCATGGCCTCTCCCGTGATCGACCCCGCGCCCGTCGCCGCCGCCACGACTGCCACGACCTCCACGACCCCCGCGACCGCCCCCTCCCCCCGCCCGCGGACCGTCGCCCGCGTCACCCGCCCCCTCCTCACCTACGAGGGCGCGGGATTTCCCGTCCGCCGCCCCTTCCCCACCGAGGACCTCCCCTTCGTCGACCCCTTCCTGATGGTCGATCAGGTCGGCCCGCTCGACCTCGGGCCGGGCGAGGCGAAGGGAGCGCCCCCGCACCCCCACCGCGGTTTCGAGACGATCCAGTACGTGATCGACGGCGCCGTCGCGAACGCCGACTCCCGCGGCCACCGCGCCGTCATCCGCTCCGGCGGCGTCCAGTGGCTCTCCGCGGGTTCCGGCATCGTCCACGAGGCCCTGCCCACCGAGGAGTTCCTCGCCGAGGGCGGCCGACAGCACATGCTGCAGATCTGGGTGAACCTGCCGGCCCGCCTCAAGGCCGTACCGCCGCACAGCCAGAACGCCGAGGCCGCCGACCTCCCCGTCGCCGTCACCCCGGACGGCGCCTCCCTGACCGTCCTCGCCGGCACCAGCCACGGCGTCACGGGCCCCTTCGAGACCCGTACGCCGCTCCTCGTCGTCCACGGACGGCTCGCACCGGGCAGCCGCGCCGAGTTCACCGTCCCCGCCGGACACAACGCGATGGTGTACGTCCTCCAGGGCGCGGCCACCGTCGCCGACGAACCCCTCCCCGACGGACACCTCGCGGTCCTGGCCCGGGACGGCGAGCGCTTCACGGTCGAGGCGGGCCGGGGCGAGGCGGGACCGCTCACCGCGGGCCCGAGCGAGGAGGGCCGGGGCGCGTCCTCCGCCCTCGCGGCCGAAGTCCTCGTCCTCGCCGGTGAGCCGATCGGCGAACCGGTCGCCCGCAGCGGCCCGTTCGTGATGAACACCGCCGCCGAACTCCGCCGGGCCGAGCTGGACTTCAGGCGCGGCCTGATGGGACGGATGCCGGCATGACCGCCCTGTCGACGCCGGCGCGTACCGCTGCTCCGCGCGGCGGGACCAGGACCGGACTGCTCCTCGCCGCGCTCGCCGCTCCCGCGGCGATGGGCGTGTCGGGCCCGAGCCTCGCCCTGCCGGAGGCCGCCGGCGAACTGGCCGTCTCCCCGGCGTCGGCGGCGTGGCTGATGACGGCGTACGGGCTCGGCATGGCGGCCGGCACCCCGCTCCTGTCGGCCACGGCCGGCCGGCGGCACGGCCCCGCCGGTGTCATCCGCGCCGCCGCCGTCCTCGTCGTCCTCGGCGCCCTGCTGGTCCTCGTCGCCTCCGCCCTGCCGCTGGCCGTCGCCGGGCGCACCCTCGAAGCGGCGGGCGCGGCGGGCCTGAACGTCGCCGCCTTCCAACTCGCCGGCCGCGACTCCACCGGTCGCACCCCCGGGATCGTCGCCATCGGCAGTGCCGCCGGCGGCACCATCGGTCTCTTCGCCGGCGCGGCCGTCGCCGGCGCCCTCGGCTGGCGCGCCGCCCTGGTCCTCCCCCTCCTCAGCCTCCTCGCCCTCCTCCCGGCCCTCCGCCTGTCCGAACAGAGCCAGGAACCCCGCTACCTCCCGTCCCCCACTGCGGCCCCCACTTCCACCCCGACCCGCATACCCAAGGCCACCCCCATGGCCACCCCCATGGCCATTCCAAAGGCCGCCCCCACTTCCACCCGCACCCCCGCCCACAGCCCCAGTCCCAGCCCCAGCCCGAGTCCGAGTCCGAGTCCGGTCCTCACCCCCGCCACCGGCCCCCTCCCCCTCGACATCCTCGGCAACCCCCGCTTCCGCGCCGCCGCCGGTCTCATGCTCGCCGTCTCGACGGTCAACTTCGCCCTGATGTACGCGGCTCCGCGCCGCGTCGCCGCCCTCACCGGCTGGAGTTCGGTGCAGACGGGCGCGGCCGCCTCGCTGGCGGCGCTCGCCGGGGCCCTGCTGTCGTGGCTGCTGATCCGGTCGGCGCTGGTCCTGGGAGCGCCCCGGGTGCGGGTCGTGCTGGCTGTGGGCGCGCCCGCCGCGCTGGTGCTCGCCGTCACCGCGCCCTGGCCGGCCGCCGTACTCGTCGGCTCGGGGGTGAGCTCCCTCGTCACCGCCGCGGGCCAGGGGCTGCTCACCGGCGCCGCGACCGGCGGCCTTCCGTCGACCCGCCACGGCCTCGCGATCAGCCTCTTCAACCTGGCGTTCCTGACCGGCGTGGCCGCGGGCCCGGCACTGGCCGCCCTGGCGCTGCCGATGCCGATGCCGTGAGCGAACCGGCGAGCGACCGGAAGCCCCCACCCGCCGGAAGCCCAGCCCAAGCCGGCCCAGCCCCGCCCCGCCCAGCTCCGCCCAGCTCCGCCCCCACGCCCTTTGCAGACCAAACCGTTCAGTTCATATACTGACGGTTCCCCCCTCACCCCCCGTCGTCACCCCTCGTAAGGACACCCCATGGGAGCCGGAGCCGAGACCCAGGACGCCATCGACGAGTACGGCATCCCGATCATCCCGGACCCCGCGGACGCGGCCTCGCGCAAGCGTCAGGCGATCATCGACGCGGCACTCGCCGAGTTCCTCGCGGAGGGCTACTCGGCGGCGTCCATGGACGCGATCACGCGCGGCTCGGGCGTGTCGAAGGCGACGATCTACAAGCACTTCGGCAGCAAGGAGCGGCTGTTCCTCGCCGTGATCGGCGGTGTGCTGCCGAAGACGTACGCGGATCTGGAGCCGTCGAACTCGACGATCGCCGAGGCGCCCGACCTGCGGGCGGCCCTGATCCGGCTGACGACCGACTGGGCGCGGATCCTGCTGCGCCCGGACATCATGTCGCTGCGGCGGCTCGTGATCGGCGAGATAGACCGCTTCCCGCAGCTCGGCCAGCTCTGGTACCGGGTGAGCTACGACATGAACAACGGCCCGCTCGTCGAGGCGTTCACCGAGCTGAACGAGCGCGGCGTCCTCGACGCGCCCGATCCGGCGCTCGCGGTGCAGCAGCTGGTGGCGGCGACGCTGGGCGTGCCGCAGCTCGTCCGCACCTTCTCGCCCGACGCCGAGATCGACGACGCGGAGCTGACGCGGGTGATCAGCTCGGGAGTGGATCTGTTCCTGGCCCGGTACGCGCGTTCCTGAGGCTCCTGATCCACGCCCAGACCAGCAGGGCGGCCGCCCAGCCGCCGGTCGTCAGGAGCTGGGTGCGGCTGGCCGCGTCGCCGAGCATGAAGAGCAGCACCGCGCCGATGCCCGCGAGGGCGAGGAAGGACCGTGCGGAAGGTCCGTGCAGCCGCAGGTGCGACGCGGCGATCAGGGCCCAGACGAGCAGGATCGCGGCCCCGATCGAGTTGAGCAGGAACGGGAAGACCGTCCGCGGCCAGAGCAGGCTGAGGACGACCGACACGAAGCCGAAGGCGGCGGAGGCGAGGACGGCCGCGTAGGGCACGCCGGTGCGCAGGCGGCCCAGGGCGCGGGGCGCGTCGCCGCGCCCGACCAGGGCGTACAGCATGCGCGAGGAGCCGTAGATGTTGGCGTTCATCGCCGACAGGAGCGCCACGAGCACCACGGCCTTCATGACGTCGGCGGCGCCGGGGACGCCGATGCTGTCCATGACGGCGGCGTACGGGCCGTCGGCCACGCCGGGCGCGTTCCACGGGACGAGGGTGACGATCACCGCCATCGAGCCGAGGTAGCAGACCGCGACCCGCCACATGACCGCGCGCACGCCCGCCCGCACCGCGCGGACCGGGTCGTCGGACTCGGCCGCCGCGATCGTCACGGTCTCCAGGCCGCCGAAGGCGAACACCGCCGCGACCATCCCGACGGCCACGCCGTGCCACCCGTGCGGCAGGAACCCGCCGTCACCGGTGAGATGGCCGGCGCCGGGCGACGCATGACCGGGCAGCAGCCCCGCGACCACGACGGCCCCGAGGACGAGGAACCCGCCGATCGCGGCGATCTTCAGCCCCGCGAACCAGAACTCCATCTCGCCGAAGTTCCGCACCCCGGCGAGGTTGCTCACGGTGAACACGCTCATGAACACCGCCACCCACGCCCACCCGGGCACCCCCGGCACCCACCCGGCCACGATGTGCGCCGCCCCCACGGCCTCCGCCGCGACACTCACCACGAGCAGCGCCCAGTACATCCACCCGACCAACAGCCCGGCCCACGGACCGAACGCCCGCCGCGCATGCTCCGCGAACGCCCCCGTCACCGGCCGCGCCGCCGACATCTCCCCCAGCATCCGCATCACCAGCACCGTCAGCACCCCGGCCAGCGCGTACGCCACCAGAATCCCCGGCCCCGCGGCCGCGATACCGAACCCCGAGCCCACGAACAGCCCGGCCCCGATCGCCCCGCCCAGCGCGATCATCGCCAGATGCCGCTGCCGCAGCCCCGCCCCCAACTCCCGCCCCGTCGACTCCCGCCCCGTCAAAGCTTCCCCCGTACGTCCCACGCCGCCCGGACCACTTCCGGACGATCAGCGCAGGAGCCTGACGCCTCCTCCCGGCCACGAGCAAGCCGCTTCCGGACTTTGGGACGTCCCGAAGCGGCGAAGCAGACCCGATACGCGCCACGGGACGCTCGCTATATACTCGCCACGTCGATATATAAGAGCTGCTGGAGGCCCTGATGTCCAAGACCCTGGTCGACATCGACGACGACATGCTCGCCTTCGCGCAGCAGCAACTCGGCACCAAGACCAAGCGGGACACGATCAATCGCGCGCTGACCATAGCGGCGTCGATCAGCGCGGACGACCGCGCCCGCGCACTGAGGTGGCTCCAGGAGAACGCCGAGGACTTCCTCGACTTCGGCTTCCTGGAGGAGCAGGAGCGATCCGGCCGGTGAACTATCTCGCCGACACCTCAGCCGTGTGGCGGCTTCTCCGCCGACAGGTCGGCGAGCCCTGGCCGGGCCGCGTGGCACACGGCCAGGTCTCCCTCTGCCCGCCCGTCGAAGCGGAACTGATGCGAGCCCTGCGCTCCGACCGCGACAACGAGCCCTTCACCACCATGCTGAGCCAGACCTTCACCTGGGTCCCCGCGCCCGAAGACCCCTGGCCCAAGGTCATCGCCGTTCAGCGCGATCTCCTCGCCATCGGCCACCATCGTGGACCGTCACCCATGGACATCCTGATCGCGCTCACGGCCGAGCAGCACCACCTGACCCTGCTGCACGTCGACGACGACTTCACCGCCATCGCCAAGGTCCGCCCCGGCATCGGCATGGTCCGACTGCTGCCCGACGCCTGACCTCCGACGCCGGGGCACAGGGGCACAGGCGTTGATCGTCTGTTGGTGGCTTGTTGGAGGGAAGCGGAAGGCTGAGGGCAGTCGCCCCGGTACGGGGGTGTGGGGCGGCCGGCCACACCGACGCCCTTCAGGAATCGAGGATTCGCACGTGAACTTCAAGACGCCGATGGTCCGACTCGGATTCGTCGCGGCGAGCACCGCTCTCGCCCTGGGCGCGTGGGCCGCTCCCGCCCAGGCCCACCCCTGGGCCGAGTGGATCGGCTACGGGCAGCCGAACACCCGGGAAGGGGTGGGATGCTTCCAGGACCTCTTCAACGACCTGTGGTGGCAGACCGGTTACCACCCGATCGCCGAGGACCGCCTCTTCGGCCCGGACACCGACGGTGCGATCAGGGCCTTCCAGAAGTGGAAGGGCCTGAAGCAGGACGGAATCGTGGGGCCGACGACGGGCACCGCGCTCCTCAACGCGACCAACTGGGGCAACGGCACCGGCTGCGACTACTACATCCCCAGCAACTAGCCCTTCGCCGAAGCTCCTTACCCCGCCCGGGGGTCACACCACGAGCCCCACCGCGAGCACCGCGATCAGCGTGCTCGACGCCAGGGCGGTCGTGAGGCGGCCCCCCGGGCCGGTCAGGACCCGGCCGAGGAGGGTGCCGCCCGTGGAGAGCAGCAGCTGCCAGCTGACCGAGGCCGCGAGCGCGGCGAGGACGAAGACGGTGCCTTCGGCGGCGGTCGACGCGGCCGAGGGGCCGCGGGCGAGGATCAGCGCGGCGAAGTAGATCACGGTCATCGGGTTGAGGATCGTGATGCCCAGAAAGGCGAGGAAGGCCCGGACCGGGGTGAGCGGGGCGTCCGCCCCGTCCCGCGTGGGTGCCGAGCGCGCCCGGTAGACCCGTACGGCTGTCCATGTCGCCCGCACCGCGAGCCCCACGAGCACCACGGCCGAGATCCACCGCAGCGGGGTCGTCACGGGAGCGATCACCGGAACGAGCGCCGCCCCGCCGAGCACGGCGACCAGCGCGTACAGCCCGTCCGCCGCGGCGATGCCCAGCGCCGCACTCGCACCCGTACGCCACGGGGAGCGCGCCGCGACCGCCACCAGATGGGCGCCCACCGCGCCCACCGGAATCGCGATGCCGTAGCCGGCCAACAGACCGGCCACCACCGTCCCGCCCATCACGCGACGGCGGGGATCGCGCCTCCGGGGGAGCCGGGCTGCTGCTGTCGGCGGTAGTCCGCCCCGTCCTTCGTACGGGTCAGGAACCCGCCGATCACCAGATACCGGCGCAACGCCGAGAAGTCCTCGTGCACCGTGCTCAGCGCCTCGTTGACCTCGCGCTCGCGGTACGTCCGGTCCGCTTCGAACAGCGTCTCGGCAAGGTGCGCCAACAGCGCCTCACGGCGTGCGGGCTTGCGCGGGATCGCCTTGAGGCGCCCGTCGGCGGAGAACAGGTCCGCGACGGGGCGGGAAGGATGACTGGTCATGCCCGAGAGGGTGGCGCCCCACGCCCCCGCCCCGCAAAGCATTTTCACTTCGGCTCGGGCCGCACCATCACGTTCACGGCCTCCTGGAACTTCGGCATGACCGGCGGCATCCCGGTCTCCTGGAAGAACGGCCTCGCCTTCTCCACGAACGCCAGGAAGTGCTCCTCCGTCTCGAAGAAGTCCACGATCCGCCACCCCCCGGTCCCGTCAGGCCCCGACGAGTGCGCGATGAGCCCCTCCGGCGGAAACCACTCCGCCCCCTGGATCAGCCGCGTCGTCCTCTCGTACTGCTCCTGCGTCCCACCGGGAATCTCCACGGTGACGACGACGCCCTTCTTCATCTCCATGCTCGTGCTCCTGTACGTCCGGGGAGGGGTCCCGACCAGCACACCAGCCACCCCCCACCCCCGCACGACAACAGCCCCCGAACGAGCGAGCCCCACGGCACCGGTCGATCCGCCCGCCGGCCAATCCGGCGCCGGTCGGTCCCGGCACCGGTCACTCCGCCGCCGTCACAGCCGCCCGACGCTCATCGCCCAGCTCACCGACCCCGGCGCTTCCACCTGGACGTACGCCTCCGCGCGGTCGTCCGTGAGGTCGATCCGGTTGTAGATCGTGCTGACCTCACCGGCCCCGCACTTCACCGGGAACGCGAACCCGGAGGAATCGAGGGCGACCTTGACGGTCCCCGCCCCCTTGCAGGACACCATGATCCCCAGCGGCCCCTTGCGCACCCCGCCCTCAAGCGGCACCGCCCGGTTCCCCTTCACCTTGGCCACCGCAGCGACCACCGTGCCCTCGGCCAGCTCGGGAGCCACGTCCACCGAACCGCCGGGGTCGGTGAGCTGGGACGACTGGGCCGCCTTGGGCGCCTTGGACACCTTGGATGCCTTGGACGCCTCGGACCGAGCGGGATCACTCCCCTCCTCAGCCGAGCAACCACTGGCCACGAGGACCACGGAAGCAGCCATCCCCGCCATCACCAGACGCGCGCCACGGCGCCGCCCGAATCCCTTGGCCTGAAAACGTCCTACGACGTCCGTACGCATGAATCCCCCTTGAAAACGATCGCCTGGTCAGGGCGAGTGAGGGGAATCTACCGCGCCGAATTCACGAGGCAAGGAAATGGCCAATTGCCAGAGGAGGATCTGAGGTTGACCACCGTCAGACCACGGCGAGCCGGTCCACCAGCAGCTCCACCCTCACCTCGGCGTACTCCCGCGGCAGCCGTCCCGCGCGGGTCAGGGTGGCCAGGCCGTGCAGGGCCGCCCAGAACGTCTCGGTGAACACCCCCGGGTGGACGTCGTCGCCGGCGGCGTCGGCGAGGGCCTCCAGGAGGGCGGCGAAGGCGTCCTTCAGCGGCGCCGGGGTGTCCTCCTGCGCGAACGCGAGGCCGCCGTCCAGCTGGAACATGGCGTCGTAGACCGCCGGGTTGCGCTCGGCGAAGTCGAGGTAGGCGCGGGCGAGGGCGGCGACGCGGGCGCGCGTGCCGTCGGCGCCGGAGGTCGCGGCGCGGACGGCCGTGGCCATCTCGGCGGCACCCTCCAGGGCAACGGCGCCGATGATCTCCCGCTTGCCCTTGAAATGGCTGTAGAGGACGGGCTGGCTGTACTCGATGCGCTCGGCGAGCCGTCGGGTGGTGACCGCGTCCCAGCCCTGCTGCTCGGCGAGTTCGCGGGCCGTGGCCACGATGAGGCGCTCGCGGTCCGCCCGTTCACGTTGCTTGCGTTCCTGTACCGACATGATTTGATCCTAGCACCGCTAGACAATCGAGCGGCAGTAGTACTAGCGTTGCCTCATCACCTAGCGGCGCTAGATCCCAGGAGGGGTCCTCATGCTCAACGCACTCCAGGTCTTCACCACCGTCACCGTCGGCCTGATGGTCGGAGTCGAGTTCTCCGTCGCCTTCGTCATGAACCGCATCTTCGGCGCGCTCCCCGAAGACGCCGACCAGCAGGCCCGCTCCCACGGCGGCCGCATGCTCGGCGCCCTCATGCCCGTCTGGTACATCACCTCACTCGTCCTCAGCGCCCTCTGGGCCGTCGCCGCCTGGGACGAGCCCGGCACCGGCCGCGTCATCACCGCCGCCGCACTCCTCATCGTCAGCGTGATCATGTCGCTCGTCCTCCTCGTCCCCATCAACAACCAGGGCAAGACCTGGACCCCCGAGAACCGCCCCGCCGACTGGAAGGAGCAGATGAACCGCTGGGACCGCTACCACTACGCCCGCGTCGCCGTCATCGTCGCCGCCTTCACCTTCCTGGTCGCCGCCCTCGTCTGACCGCCCGATCCCACGTCGAGTGACGCCCTCCCACACAGCCCCTCATGGCGACGGCCCCCGCCACGAGGGGCAGGGGCCGAGGAATGCGGCCGAGGACGGGCCGCGGGCGGGGTTCGCCGACGCGGTCAGATCGCGTGCGACCGCGCGAACCGCGCGAACGCGGACCAGGCGGCGGGGGTGGCGGTCAGCTCGCCCTTGGCGTGGTCCTTGGTGTCGCGGACGCGGACGACGCTGGGGGCATCGTCGGCGACCTCGATGCAGTTGTCGTTGTCGCCGCTGTACGTGCTCTTGTGCCAGTTGGGCTCAGTCATCGTGCTTCCCCAGTGCTTCGCGGATGATCTCTTCTGACTCAACGGTCCCGAGGGCGTCGGCGTGGAGCCGATCATAGATCCGCTGGAAGCGGTCGACGTCTGCCGGTTCAACCATGTAGCGACCGGTGCTGAAGCCCTCCGTGTAAGCCGTGCGTTCGCCGGACGGGAGGGTGAGGAGGCTCACCGATCCCGAGATGGCGGCACGGTCCGCCTCCAGGATCTGCACGTTGATGAACGGCCTCTCAACGGCTTCGAGCAATCGCTCGATCTGCCCGCGCATCACCTGCTTCGACCCGATCACCTTCGACAGGGCGTTCTCGTCGAGGACCACCCAGAACCACGGAGGATGCGGGCCGTCGAACACCGCCTGCCGCTCGGCGCGTCGCCGCACAGCACCATCGATGTCGTTACTGCCGGCAGGATCCGCCTGCTGCATGATCGCCCGCGCATACTCCGGCGTCTGCAGCAGGCCGGGAACGACGAGCGAGAACTCGTGTATGGTCCGCGCCCGCGCCTGGTCTCGCAGGAACCCCTGCGCGTAGTCACGGAAGGCCGTGCGGTCTCGAATGACCAGCAGGTTGGCCAGCGCCCCGCCGAGCTCCAGCACCTGATCCAGCTGGCGCCCGAGCTTGAGGTCCGGCGGGTCCCCGTTCTCGATCTCGGAGATCCGGGTCGTGCTGCTGAACACCTTGGCGGCGAGGTCCTGCTGCCGCCACTCACGGCGTTTGCGGGCGTCCCGAATCATGTCGGCGATGAAGCTCTCCAGGCTCTCGCTCGGGTCGATTTCGTTCTGGGCTGGCATATGCCTCGTTTCCTGATCCCCTGGGGAAACCCAACTCCTGGCGAGAGTAGGGGTGTCCGCGTCATCGTCGAGGCATCCCGGTGGAGATCCATCAGAAAGAGAGCCCTCCATGCGTACGACCACGAACGATCCCCCGATCCGCCCCGTCTCCGAGCCCGAAGCCGCCCGCGTCTACCTCGGCCTCAAGGCCGCCATGGACACCGCGGGTCTCCCCACGAACGGGCTCTACCGGGACGTGACGCGCGGGCCGGGAGGTGACGTCCACCGGTACGGGCTCGGTGTCGTCGGCATCGGCGGGGCGAAGTTGCTGACGGCGCTGCTGGGAGCGGCGGCGGCGCGGACGGAGGCCGGGTGAGGTACCGACTCGGGGACGTGGTGACCGACGCGCAGCGGGCGTTGACCGGGCAGGTGCGGGGTGTGCACGGCGATCTGCTGACCCTGATGCGGCCCAGTGGGTACCTGTGGGAGGCGGCGGTCGACCAGTGCTGGACGGCGAGCCCGGCGGAGCGCGAGAGCCTGACGCCGCGCGGGGCCGTGCGGATCATCAGTACGTCGCCTGTGCGGCGATCCTCCTGATGGAGGCGGCCGGCAGCGGTCCGGGTGTTACGCGGGGCCGGGTGGGGTGAGGCCCTTGAGGGCGGCGACGGTGAGGCGGACGGCCCGGGTGGTGACGGTGGCGTAGTCGCTGCCGGATTCCAGGGCGGTGGTGGCGGCGTTGACGAAGCCCTGGAGGAAGCGCGCGGTGAGGAGGGGGTCGTCGTCGCCGAGGTCGCGGAGGGCGTCGACGAGGGGGTCGAGGAGGGCGCGGTGGGCGGTGTCGGCGCCGGCGCGGAGGGCGGCGGCGTCGTGCTCGTCGGCGACGGCGCGGGCGAGGCGGTGCTCGCCGTCGCGGACCATCTCCAGCTGGGCGGTGACGTAGGCGGCGACGCGTTCCTCGGGGGAGTCGCCGGCGGCGGCGAGGGCGTCGTGGATGCGGCCGGTCCAGCGGGGCGCGGCTTCGCGGACGACGGCGGTGAGGAGGTGCTGCCGGTCGGGGAAGTACTTGTAGACGCTGTTGCGGGCCAGGCCGGTGCGGCGGGCGACTTCGGCGAAGGTCACCCGGGAGGCGTCGCCCTCCTCCAGTACCTCGCGGGCCGCTTCGAGCAGGGCGGCGCGCTGCTGGGAGCGGTGGTCGGCGACCGTGGCGGCGTGGATCTTGGGCACGGGTCAAGTCTATGAGCACGGGCTCCTCCGGGGGACCCCCTTGGGGACGCAGCGTCGCCATCTTCTATCTTGGGGACGTACCGTCCCTATCATTGGAGGGAACCCGTGTTCCTCGCCCTGCTGGAACTGAGAGCGGCCCGCGGCCGCTTCCTGCTGATGGGCAGCGTCGTCGTCCTCGTCTCGGCGCTCGTCGGCATCGTGTCCGGCTTCACCACCGGACTCGGCGACGACACCGTCTCCGCCCTGCGCCGCCTGCCCGCGACCCATGTCGCCTTCGCCACGGGGTCGGACTCGGACCAGTTCGCCCGCAGCCTGATCGACGACCGCACCGCCACCGGCTGGAGCGGCGAGAAAGGCGTCGAGGCCACCCCGCTGGGCGTGACGATCACGCGCGGCACCACCGGCCGCGGCACCGAGGTCGACCTCGCCGCGTTCGGGGTCGCGCCCGGCGCCTTCACCGACCCCGGCGCCGACGGCGGCCGTCCGCTCGACGCCACCCGCCCCCACGGCGTCGTCGTCTCCCGCCAGCTGCTGAACGAAGGCGTCCGGGTCGGCGACACCCTGACCATCGACCGCCTCGGCATCCGCCTGGAGGTCGTCGGCAGCACCGGCCGCTCCTCCTACGGGCACGTGCCCGCCGCGTACGTCACCACCGACACCTGGCGGCAGATCCGCTTCACGGCACCGGGAGCACGCACCACCGCGCCGGGCTCGCCCGCCGCGCCCGCCGGGCTCCCGGTCCAGTACAGCGCCATGGCCCTCCGGCTGCCCGACGGCGCCGACACCGCCGTGCTCAGCGCCGCCGACCGCCGCCACGACACCGCCACCGTCCCCCTGGAGAGCGCCTTCGCCGCCGCCCCCGGCTACGACGGCGAACGCCTCACCATGACCTCGATCCAGACCTTCCTCTTCCTCATCGCACCGCTCGTCGTCGGCGCCTTCTTCGCCGTCTGGACGGTCCAACGAACCCCGGAGCTCGCCCTGCTCCGCGCCATGGGCGCCTCCCGCCGCCGGCTCCTCGGCCACACCCTCGCGCAGGCCGCCGTGGTCGTCGCCACCGGCACCGCCGTCGGCGCGGCCCTCGCCGCCGGCCTCGGCCTGCTCGTCGGCGAGAAGGTGCCCTTCAGCCTCCCCGCCGGCACCCTCACGGGCACGATGGCCGCCGTGGCCCTCGTCGGCCTCGCGGGCTCCGCCCTCACCCTGCGCCGCGTCACCACCGTCGACCCCATGACCATGCTGGGAGCCGCCCGATGAGCCTCCACCTCCACGACGTCACCGTCACCCTGGGCCGCGGCGAGTCGCGTACGACCGCCCTGCGCGGGCTCGACGTGTCCTTCGCCCCGGGCGCCCTCACCGCCCTCGTCGGCCCCTCCGGCTCGGGCAAGTCGACCCTCCTCGCCGTCGCGGGGGCACTGCTGCGGCCCGACGAGGGGCAGGTCCTCCTGAACGGCGCCGACCTCGCCGCGCTCAGCGACGGGGAACGCGCCCGGGCCCGCCGCGAGCGCATCGGCTACATGTTCCAGAGCGGCAACCTCCTCACCGGCCTCACCTCCGAGGAGCAACTCCTCGCCGCCGCCTCCCTCTCCGGCCACCGCCCCCGCACCCTGCGCCCCAAGGCCCGCGCCCTCCTCGACGAGGTCGGCCTCGGCCACCGCCTCGCCCACCGCCCCGACCAACTCTCCGGCGGCGAACGCCAGCGCGTCGCCCTGGCCCGCGCCCTCCTCCTGGAACCCGAACTCCTCCTCGTCGACGAACCGACGGCCGCCGTCGACCGCGACCGCGCCGACGACCTCACCGCCCTCATCGCGCGCACCACCCACACGTACGGCTGCGTGACCGTCGTGGCAACGCACGACCCCGTCGTCACGAAGGCGGCGGACACGGTGGTGGACATGGCGTCGGACGCGCAGAACCTCGGGGCCGCGCTTTCCGCCTGACCAGAAGGCACGGTGACGACCCGTCACCCACAAGAGCGATCTTCATGAAGTACGGCCGGACCCGCATGGCATATGCGCTACGTTCACGCAAAACGGCCCCCGTCGATGGTTCGCACCCATCGGCGAGGGCCTGAACCACTAGTGGAATAAGAGTCCACCGTGATCTACCGGCACTTTAGCCCGCCCTTGCGCGCCTTCACCCAGCTCTCGCACGAGCTCATCCGCCATCCCCGGCTCGGCTCCGACGCCGTACGGCTCCTGACCTGGCAGCTTTCCCTCCCCCAAGGCGCCCGCGAGCCCCTGTCACGAACCGCCGAACGCGCCCGGATCGGGGCATGCGCCTTCAAGCGCGCGAAGCGACAGCTGATGGAAGAGAGTTTCGTCCACGAGCGCCGCGAACAGGGCCCCGGCGGCCACTGGGTGACACAACAACTCGTCTCCAGTACGCCGTTGACCCCCGAGCAGGCGACGAAGATCCTCGGCCGGACACCGGTGCCAGCCTGCGGGGAGCGCGTATCGCCGCAGGTCGCACCGAGTCCCGGAAATCCGACCGCCGGTGGGCCGACGGTCGGTAAGCCGACGGCCGGTGAGCCGGTGACCCCGTCGACCGGCGGTCATCCAAAGAAAGACCCGGGGGAAGACACCTCCGACCTTCCGGGCCCGGGGGCGGGCGGGGTGGACAGAGCGGGTGAGGCAGACAGGGCTGGTGAGGCGGACGGAGCTGGAGAGACCATCGGGGCGGTCGGGGCGAGTGAACCCGCCGTGGCACCCGACAGCCCCCGCCTCGAAGACGCCCACGCCCTCGTCGGCGTACTCCACCTCCTCTCCCCCGCCCTCCGACACATCCCGCCCGGCATGCGCGACGAACTCGCCCGACTCGCCGCCCGATGGCTCGACGCCGGATACGCCCCCGCCGACGTCCACGCCCACGTCCTGCGCGGCCTACCGGGCGCCGGTACGCCCGTACACCGGCCCGGCGGGCTGGTGCGGTACCTCCTGCGGGACGTGCCTCCCCGGCACCTGCCTCCCGATGACCTGCCCGTCGCGCCCGCGGACACGGCGGAACCGCCCCCGCCACGGCTGTCGGCGCGACTGGAAGGGACGCGGGAGTGCGCGGGCGACGGGCACACGCAGCCGATGCTGTTCCGGCCCACCGGCGGCGAGCGGTTCTGCCACGAGTGCCTGCGGAACGGACCCGTCCCTGTACTCGTCCGGTAACAGAGCCGCACCGCCCGCTTGTCGACGGCCCCCACCGAGCAGACTCCGCTCGCCCGCGACAACACGGGCGGCATCGGGAGCGACGACGAGAGCGGCCTCGCACGGCCGGCCACGGGGGAAACACATCATGAGCACTTCTGCCAGGCGGACCACCCGCACCCACACCAGGAACCTGCGGCCCTACGCCGTCGGCGCCGCCGTCGCCGTCGTACTGCTCGCGTCCACCGCGTGCGGGCCCGACGGGGACGACGGCGCGGGCCGGACCGGAGGCTCGGGCCGGCCGAGCGCGACGACCCCCGCGACACCCGGCGGGACGGCGTCGCCTCAGCCCGAGGACACGACCACCTCAGAGCCCGAGGTCACGCCCACCGCCAAGCCGCGCGTGACCAAGCCGAACCTGCCGGGCAGCGGCTCGGACGCCGGGACCACCGCCATCGCCACCTGCACCCAGGAGCAACTCGCCGTCTCCTCCGAACTGGAACCCCCGGACAGCAAGGAACACCGCCACCTGCTCCTCACCGTCCAGAACGTCAGCGACAAGAAGTGCAACCTCCACCGCTACCCCCACGTCCGCCTCGGCGCCGACTCCCAAGCCGACACCCCGGTCATCAAGCACACCGACCCCGACCCCGGCAAACCCGTCACCCTCGACCCCGGCCGCGAGGGCTACGCCGCCCTCCTCGTCTCCGGCGGCCACCGCGACGAATACGAGGCCACCAGCATCACCCTCACCCTCCAGGGCGCCGAGACCGGCACCCACGCCGGCTCCCCCATCGACGTCCCCCTCCCCGTCGCCAAGCTCCACGCCGACGACGGCCAGCTCGTCACCTACTGGACCACCGCCCCCGGCTTCGCCCTGCGCGCCATCATGTCCAAGTAGCCCTCCCCTCCCCCGCCGCCCACCGTCCGTGAACACCTGCGGCCAGACCGGCGGTTGGGAGAAACTTCCGAGTGGGGCGTCCACACCGGCCACCCCCTGACGAAGGGACCCCATGGGCAACGGAATCTCGCTGGCCGAAGCACTCCGAGAGCTGCGACAGGAGCTGTACGCGGCCCAGGCCGACGGGGCCCACCAGCAGTTCCAATTCGAGGTCCAACAAGCCGAACTCACCCTTGAGGTCGAGTTCCGCCGCGACGGCAACGGCAAGGTCAAGGTCGACGTCGGCGCCCTCGGCGCCAAGCTCGGCGGCGAAGGCGGAGGTTCGCGGGGAAGCACCCAGCGCCAGACCCTCACCCTCACGCTCCAGGTGCACGACGAAGCGACCGGCGGGAACAGGGCGAGGATCAACCGCCAGACGGGCGGCCTCGGACCGAACCCGGGCGCCGGGGCCGGCGGGGCAAGCGGCGCGGCGGGCGGCAGGGCGGAGGGCGAGCCCGAGGACGACGCCGAGGACGAGGCCGAGGGCGGCTCGGACCCGGGCGGCTCGGACGAGGGTACGGAGGGCGGCACGGGCCAGGGACCGGACGGCGGCTCGCAGGACGGCACGGGCCGGGGCACAGAGAGCGCCTCGGACGGCTCCGCCTCCGACACCTCCCGCGAGGAGGCCCGGCGGCGGCCCTGGGAGGACTGAGGTGGACCCGCAGCGACTGACCTGGGTCCGCACCGGCGAACCGAACGGCTCCGGCTCCGGATACCTCGTGGGCCCGCAGCTGGTCCTGACCGCCCTGCACGTCGTACGCGACGACGGCCGGTGGGCCGGGCGCGTCGCGGTACGGGTGGGACACCCCCACTTCGGCGAGCTCGTCGAGAGGCACGCGGAAGTGTGCTGGCCGGACCCCCAAGCCGGCATCCCGCCCGAGGACGCACTGGACATCGCGCTCCTCTGGCTCGACGCGCCCGTGGCGGCAGCGGGCGAAGGCCCGATCCGATGGGGGCGGCCCGGCGGGACGGCCCGGATCCCCTTCACCGGAGCGGGCCTTCCCGCGTTCGCGGCGGACGAGGGGAGCGACGCGCAGTTCGAGGACCTGCACGGTGAACTGTCCGTCGTCTCCACCTCCTTGCCGGGATGGGTGCTCGACTGTCCGGTCTGGCCGGGACGCGGCGAAACGGGCGGGCCCGGCATCCCGGGGCAGCGCGGCCGGCGCCGCGAGGGTGGCCGGGACGGCGATCCCGGCGGGCGCCGCGCGGGTGGTCAGGACGGCAATCCCAGCCAGCGCAGCAGCGACGGCCGCAACGGCGATCCCGGCCGCCACGACGAACGGCCCTGGGCCGGCGCCTCCGGCTCGGCGATCTTCTGCCACGGACGGATCGTCGGCGTCGCGGTCGAGGACAACCGCACCATGGACTGGCGCCGCCTCCACGCCGCCCCCATCCACGAGGCCCTGAGCCTTCCCGGCTTCGCCCGCCTCGTGGCCCGCCACGGGCACCCCGGCACCACGGCCGTACTGGAGGACGTGACCGGCGAGAGCAGGCCCGTACCGCCGGGCGGCGACGGAGTGGCCTGGCCGGTGGAGGTGGGACCCGTACCCGCCCTCGCCTCCGCCTTCCAACCCCGCAGCACCCTGCGCGACCGCATCGAATCGGCACGGTCGGGCAGCGGCTCCGTCGTCCTCACCCAAGTACTCTCCGGCGGCGGCGGGTTCGGCAAGACCCAACTCGCCGCCGCCTGCGCCACCGACGCCCTCACCCAGGGCGTCGACCTCGTCGTATGGGCGTCCGCGACCGAGACGCAACAGGTCATCACCCAGTACGCCCAGGCCGCCGCCGACCTCCGCCTCCCCGGCGCGACCCGACAGGACCCCGAGGCCGACGCCCGCGCCCTCCTGAAGTGGCTGGCGACGACGTCCCGGCGATGGCTGGTCGTCCTGGACGACATCACCCACCCCACCGAGCTGAGCCCCTGGTGGCCCGCCAGCCGGACCGGCACGGGCTGGGTCCTGGCCACGACCCGGCTGAACGACGCCCGACTCACCGGCGGGCGCCGCACCCGTATCGACATCGACGTCTACTCCCCCGAGGAAGCCGACGCCTACCTACGGGAACGGCTGGACGGCGATGGCATGGGCCACCTCCTTGACGACCGTGCGGCCGATCTCGCCGAGGCCCTGGGACACCTCCCGCTGGCGCTGGGCCTGGCCGCCGCGCACATGATCAACGAGGACCTGACCTGCACGGCGTACCTACGGCGCTTCGCCGACCGCCGGACCCGGCTGGACGAAGCCCTACCCGAATCCGCCGACACCGAAGGCTACGGACGCCAGATCACCGTGGCCCTCCTGCTCTCGCTCGACGCCGCCCGCGCCGCCGACGACTCGGGCCTCGCCGTCCACGTCCTGCGTCTGGTGGCGCTCCTGGATCCGGCCGGCCATCCCCACAACCTGTGGACGACGCCATCGCTCCTCGACCACCTCGCCGCGTCCGGCACGAGTCCCAGCACCGCGGACCAAGCCCATTCGGCGCTGCGTCTCCTGCACCGGTACGCCCTGATCATTTGCGACACCCACGCGGAACCTCGCGGGGTTCGGGTGCACGCCCTCACGGCCCGCGCCGTCCGCGAGAACACGCCGGAGTCCGACCTCGCCTGCCTCGTCGACACAGCAGCAGACGCCCTTCTCCGCATCTGGCCCGAGGTCGACCAACCCCATCAGGACCTGGCCGCCGTCCTGCGCGCCAATACCGACGCCCTCGCGGACCACGCACAGGATCACTTCTGGCAACCGGGAGCTCACGAGCTCCTGTTCCGAGCCGGGCACAGTGTCCTCGACGCGGGCCTGGCGACGACTGGCGCCGCATACTGGCGACGCATGGCCGACACCGCCGAACGAATCCTGGGAGCAGATCACGTCGACACACTCTCCTCTCACGCCAACCTCGCTGTCGCCTACCGTTACGACGGACTCACCGCCATGGCCATCGCGATCGAGGAGCGTCTGGTCGTCGAATCCGAGCGATTGCTGGGTGACAGCCACCCCGACACCCTCATCGCTCGGGCCAATCTCGCCGCCTCCTACCGGCAGGCAGGACGCACACACGAAGCCATCCCCATCGAACAAATGGTTCTGACGCAATCCGAACAGCTGCTGGGCCATGACCATGCCCAAACCCTCAACGCCCGTGCCAACCTCGCCGCCTCCTACTGGGAGGTGAATCGCACCGACGAGGCCATCTCCATCGAAGAGCAGGTACTGAGCCAATCCGAAGGGTTGCTGGGCCTCGACCACCCTGACACCCTCATGGCCCGTACCAACCTCGCCGCCTCATACCGGCAGGCAGGACGCACACACGAAGCCATCGCCATCGAGGAACAGGTGATGACCGACTGCGAGAGAGTGCTGGGCATCGACCACCCCGAGACTCTCAACGCCCGTGCCAACCTCGCTGCTTCCTACTGGACGGTGAGACGCACAGCCGAAGCCATCGCCATCGAGGAACGACTGATGAGCGACTGCGAAAGGGTGCTGGGCGTCGACCACCCCGACACCCTCTCCGCCCGCGCCAACCTCGCCATCTCCTACCGACAGGCCGGACGCACACACGAGGCCCTCCGCCTGCTGGAGCGGGCGCTGGCCGACCGGCAGCGAGTACTGGGCCCCGACCACCCCAACACCCGCCTGGCCTCGGCGCACCTCGCCTCCCTGCAACAAGACATCAGGGACGAGGGCGAACGACCTACACCCCTCACCGATACCGAACCTTCTTGACCAGCTCTCTCAGATCCGGCTGCCGCAGCAAGCTGAGCGGCACCCGGTTGCGGGCCCGCGCCCGCCCCCGCCCGTTGGGCCGTGGCGACGGGCGCGGCTCGCGACGCCGCTTCCGGGCCAACAGCCGACGGCCAGCGGTCAGCAGCCAAGGCTCACCGGTAGATGAGGAGTTCCTGCTCGGTGGCGCCCGTGAGGTCGTAGCGGGTCCGGACCAGGGGGCGGCCGGAGTAGATGCGGATGAGGGTGGCGGCGTCGCCGTGGAAGTGGGCGGCGGGGCGGCCGGCGATGTGGTTGCCGAGGTCGAGTTCGCCGGGGCGGTCGGAGAGGGCGCCGATGAGGCGGGGGGTGTCCCGGCGGCGGCTGGTGACGGCAAGGAGGGGGAGGGCTAGGTCGAGGGCGGCGCCGCAGTAGGCGTGGGGTTCGCCGAAGGCTTCGCGGACGTCGCCGGCGTGGACCCATTCACCGAGGGCGACGGCGTCGAGGCGGTCGTCCTCGCGTGCGGCGATGACGGGGCCGGCTTCGGTGAGGCCGCGTTCGAGTTCGTCGAGGATGCGGGGGACGGGCCAGTGCTCGCGGTCGGCGACGTCGCGGGCGTTGGCCTCCGGTAGGAAGACGCCTTCTTCCAGGCGGTCTTCGACGATGCGGACGAGGGCGGCCGCGCAGTGGGCGAGGACGTGGCGGGCGGTCCAGCCGGGGCAGGCGGTGCGGAGGGCGTACGACTCCTCCGGGGTGCGCCGGAGGAGTGGCATCAGGAGGTCCCGTTCGGTCGTGAGGAGCCGGTCGGGGAGCCAGGGGTCACGTACGTCCTCCTGGGGGCACGAACACTCGGTACGCATGCGGTCCTCAGTAGCGGTAGTGGTCCGGCTTGTACGGGCCTTCGACGGGGACGCCGATGTACGACGCCTGCTCGGGGCGGAGGGTCGTCAGCTTGACGCCGAGGGCGTCGAGGTGGAGGCGGGCGACCTTCTCGTCGAGGTGCTTCGGCAGCGTGTACACGCCTACCGGGTACTGCTCCGGCTTCGTGAAGAGCTCGATCTGGGCCAGGGTCTGGTCCGCGAAGGAGTTCGACATCACGAAGGAGGGGTGGCCGGTGGCGTTGCCGAGGTTCAGGAGGCGGCCCTCGGAGAGGACGATGACGACCTTGCCGTCGTCGAACGTCCAGGTGTGGACCTGCGGTTTGACCTCGTCCTTCACGATGCCGGGGATCTGCGCGAGGCCGGCCATGTCGATCTCGTTGTCGAAGTGGCCGATGTTGCCGACGATGGCCTGGTGCTTCATCCGGGCGATGTCGGACGCCATGATGATGTCCTTGTTGCCGGTCGTGGTGATGAAGATGTCGGCCGTCTCCACCACGTCGTCGAGGGTCGCGACCTGGTAGCCGTCCATCGCCGCCTGGAGGGCGCAGATGGGGTCGATCTCGGTGACGATGACGCGCGCGCCCTGGCCGCGCAGCGATTCGGCCGAGCCCTTGCCGACGTCGCCGTAGCCGCAGACGACGGCGGTCTTGCCGCCGATGAGGACGTCGGTGGCGCGGTTGATGCCGTCGATGAGGGAGTGGCGGCAGCCGTACTTGTTGTCGAACTTCGACTTGGTCACGGCGTCGTTGACGTTGATCGCCGGGAAGAGGAGTGCGCCGTCGCGGTGCATCTCGTAGAGGCGGTGGACGCCGGTCGTCGTCTCCTCCGTGACGCCGCGGATCGAGGCCGCGATCGTCGACCAGTCCAGGGTTGTGCTCTGCAGGAGGGACCGGATCACCGCCGACTCCTCGTTCGACGCCTCGGGCAGCACGCCGGTCTTCTGGTACTCCGCACCCTTGTGGACGAGGAGCGTCGCGTCACCGCCGTCGTCCAGGATCATGTTGGGCCCGTCGGCGTCCGGCCAGGTCAGGGCCTGCTCCGTGCACCACCAGTACTCCTCCAGGGTCTCGCCCTTCCAGGCGAAGACGGGGATGCCGGCGGCGGCGACGGCCGCGGCGGCGTGGTCCTGGGTGGAGTAGATGTTGCAGGACACCCAGCGGACCTGGGCGCCGAGGGCGACCAGGGTCTCGATGAGGACGGCGGTCTGCACGGTCATGTGCAGGGAGCCGGTGATCCGGGCGCCGGCGAGCGGCTGCCGCTCGGCGTACTCGCGGCGGATCGACATCAGGCCGGGCATCTCGTGCTCGGCGAGGGTGATCTCCTTGCGGCCGAAGGCGGCGAGGCGGATGTCGGCGACCTTGAAGTCGGTGAACTTGAAGTCGGTGAACTCAGACATGTGCGGCAACTCTCCTTGCGCTGAGGACGGTTCGGTGGATTTCCAGGGCCGCCGTCGACTTGTTGAGCGTGATGTAGTGCAGGCCCGGCGCGCCCTCTTCGAGCAGTCGCAGGCCCATCGCGGTCGCGTGCTCGACGCCGGTCCGGTAGGCCGTCGCCGGGTCGTCCTTGGCCGCTTCCAGGCGGTGGGCCAGGTCTTCGGGGAACGCGGCGTCGCTCAGCTCGGCGAAGCGCCGGATCTGGCGGACGTCGGTGGCGGGCATGATCTCCGGGATGATCGGGGTGTCGCAGCCGGCGGCGGCGACCCGGTCCCGGAGCCGCAGGTAGTCCTCGGGGTCGAAGAACATCTGCGTGATGGCGTAGTCGGCGCCCGCCCGGCACTTGGCGACGAAGTGTGCGAGGTCGGCGGCCGGGTCGGCGGAGCGCGGGTGGCCCTCCGGGAAGGCCGCGACGCCGATCCGGAAGTCGCCCAGCGAGCGCACCAGTTCGACGAGTTCGCAGGCGTGGGTGAAGCCCCGCGGGTGCGGGGTCCACGCGCCACGCGGGTCGCCCGGCGGGTCGCCGCGCAGGACGAGGACGTCGCGGACGCCGGCGTCGGCGTAGGCGCCGATGATGGCGCGGAGCTCGGCGACGGAGTGCCCGACGGCCGTCAGATGGGCGACGGGCCGCAGGGTGGTCTCGGTGACGATGCGCTTCGTGACGTCGATGGTCCGGTCGCGGGACGAGCCGCCCGCGCCGTACGTCACGGACACGAAGTCCGGTTTGAGGGCCTCCACGCGCCGGATCGCGTCCCACAGGGTCTGCTCGCCCCTGTCCGTCTTCGGCGGGAAGAATTCGAAGGAGTACGTGGGGTTCACGGGCGGCGGCCTCCCGCGTTGAAGTAGCTCGCCTCGGGGTGGTGGACGACGAGGGCGTCGGTCGACTGCTCGGGGTGCAGCTGGTACTCCTCCGAGAGCTCGACCCCGATCCGCTCGGGACGGAGCAGGGCGGCGATCTTCGCGCGGTCCTCCAGGTCGGGGCAGGCGGGGTAGCCGAGGGAGTAGCGGCAGCCCTGGTACTCGGTGCGCAGCATGCCCTCCAGGCCGGCGGGGTCGGCGGCGCCGATGCCCCAGTCGGCGCGGACGCGGGCGTGCCAGTACTCGGCGAGGGCTTCGGCCAGTTGGACGGAGAGGCCGTGGAGTTCGAGGTAGTCGCGGTAGGCGTCGGCGGCGAAGAGCCGGGCCGTCTCCTCCCCGATCCTCGATCCGACGGTGACGACCTGGAAGGCGACCGCATCCACCTCGCCGGAGTCCTCGGCGCGGTGGAAGTCGGCCAGGCAGAGGCGGCGGCCGCGCTGCTGGCGGGGGAAGGAGAAGCGGGTCCGCTCGCCTCCGTCCTCGTCCAGGACGATGAGGTCGTCGCCCTTGGAGACGCAGGGGAACCAGCCGTGGACGACGGCCGCTTCGACGAGGCCCTCGCGTTCGATCCGGTCGAGCAGGGCCCGGAGGCGCGGCCGGCCCTCGGTCTCGATGGTCGTGGCGTCCTTGAGGCCCCACTGGCCTTTGAAGAGGGCGGTCTCGTCGAGCCAGGGGGCGTACGCGGCCAGCGGGATGCCGGTGGTGACCTTCGTCCCGAGAAAGGGGGGCTCGGGTACGGGGTTGTCGGCGGCGACGTCGGAGCGGCCCGCCGGCTCGGGTTCCCGGACCTCCACCGGCGGCTCGGCGCGCCTGGGCACTCTGCGCTGCTTGAGCGGGGGCAGTACGGCTCCGGGGACGCCGCGCTTGACGCCCATCAGGGCGTCCATGAGGCGTAGGCCCTCGAAGGCGTCGCGGGCGTAGCGGACCTCGCCCTGGTAGATCTCGTGGAGGTCCTGTTCGACGTAGGCCCTGGTCAGGGCGGCGCCGCCGAGGATGACGGGGTACTTCGCGGCCAGTCCGCGGCCGTTCAGTTCCTGCAGGTTCTCCTTCATGATCACGGTGGACTTCACGAGGAGGCCGGACATGCCGATGACGTCGGCGGAGTGCTCCTCGGCGGCTTCCAGGATCGCGGAGACGGGCTGCTTGATGCCGATGTTGACGACGTTGTAGCCGTTGTTGGAGAGGATGATGTCGACGAGGTTCTTGCCGATGTCGTGGACGTCGCCGCGGACGGTGGCGAGGACGATCGTGCCCTTGCCCTCGGCGTCGGACTTCTCCATGTGCGGCTCCAGGTGGGCCACCGCGGTCTTCATGACCTCGGCGGACTGGAGCACGAACGGCAGCTGCATCCGGCCGGAGCCGAACAGCTCGCCGACGGTCTTCATGCCGTCGAGGAGGGTGTCGTTGACGATCTCCAGGGCGGGGCGGAGGGCGAGCGCGGAGTCCAGGTCGGCTTCGAGGCCGTTCTTCTCGCCGTCGACGATGCGCCGCTTGAGGCGCTCGTCGAGGGGCAGGGCGAGGAGTTCCTCGGCCTTGCCGGCCTTGAGGGACGTGGCCGTGGCGCCCTCGAAGATCTCCAGGAAGCGCTGGAGCGGGTCGTAACCGTCGGTGCGGCGGTCGTGGATGAGGTCGAGCGCGACCTGGACCTGCTCGGGTTCGAGGCGGGCGATGGGCAGGATCTTCGAGGCGTGCACGATCGCCGAGTCGAGGCCGGCCTTGACGCATTCGTCGAGGAAGACGGAGTTGAGGACGATGCGGGCGGCCGGGTTGAGGCCGAAGGAGATGTTGGAGAGGCCGAGGGTCGTCTGGACGTCGGGGTGGCGGCGCTTGAGTTCGCGGATGGCCTCGATGGTGGCGATGCCGTCCTTGCGGGACTCCTCCTGGCCGGTGCAGATGGTGAAGGTGAGGGTGTCGATGAGGATGTCCGACTCGAGGATGCCCCAGTTGCCGGTGAGGTCGTCGATGAGCCGTTCGGCGATGGCGACCTTCGCCTCGGCCGTGCGGGCCTGGCCCTGCTCGTCGATGGTCAGCGCCATCAAGGCCGCGCCGTGCTCCTTGGCGAGGGCGGTGACCTGGGCGAAGCGGGAGGCGGGGCCGTCGCCGTCCTCGTAGTTGACGGAGTTGACGACGGCGCGGCCGCCGAGTTTCTCCAGGCCGGCGCGCAGGACGTCGACCTCGGTGGAGTCGAGGACGATCGGGAGGGTGGAGGCGGTCGCGAAGCGGCCGGCCAGCTCCTGCATGTCGGCGGTGCCGTCGCGGCCGACGTAGTCGACGCACAGGTCGAGCATGTGCGCGCCTTCGCGGATCTGGTCGCGGGCCATCTCGACGCAGTCGTCCCAGCGGCCTTCCAGCATGGCCTCGCGGAACTTCTTGGAGCCGTTGGCGTTGGTGCGCTCGCCGATGGCGAGGTAGGCGGTGTCCTGACGGAACGGCACGTGGCTGTACAGGGAGGAGGCGCCGGGTTCGGGCGCCGGGCGCCGGTCGAGGACGGCGGCGCCCCGGACGCGGTCGACGATCGCGCGCAGGTGTTCCGGGGTCGTACCGCAGCAGCCGCCGACCAGGGCGGGGCCGTAGTCGCGTACGAACGTCTCCTGGGCGTCGGCGAGTTCGGTCGGGGACAGGGGGTAGTGGGCGCCGTCGGAGGTGAGGACGGGCAGGCCGGCGTTCGGCATGACGGAGATCGGGACGCGGGCGTGCCGGGAGAGGTGGCGCAGGTGCTCGGCCATCTCGGCGGGGCCGGTGGCGCAGTTGAGGCCGATCATGTCGATGCCGAGCGGCTCCAGGGCGGTGAGCGCGGCGCCGATCTCGGAGCCGAGGAGCATGGTGCCGGTGGTCTCAACGGTGACCTGGACGATGACGGGCAGGTCGACGCCGACCCAGTCGAGGGCGCGGCGGGCGCCGATGACGGCGGCCTTGGTCTGGAGCAGGTCCTGCGAGGTCTCGATGAGGAGGGCGTCGGCGCCGCCGCGGATCAGGCCTTCCGCGTTCTGCCGGAAGGCGTCGCGGAGGGGTTCGTACGTGACGTGGCCGAGGGTGGGGAGTTTGGTGCCGGGGCCCATGGAGCCGAGGACCCAGCGGGGGCGGCCGTCGGCGGCCGTGTGGGCGTCGGCCGTGGTGCGGGCGATGCGGGCGCCGGCCTCGGAGAGCTCGTACACCCGGTTCTCGATGCCGTACTCGGCGAGCGCCGCCAGGTTGGCCCCGAAGGTGTTGGTCTCGACGCAGTCCACGCCGACGGAGAAGTAGGCGTCGTGGACCGAGGCGACGATGTCGGGGCGGGTGAGGTTGAGGATCTCGTTGCAGCCCTCCAGGTTCCGGAAGTCGTCGAGGGTCGGGTCGGCGGCCTGGAGCATGGTGCCCATGGCGCCGTCGGCGACGACGACGCGGGTCGCGAGCTCCTCCCTGAGCGACCGGCGGGCCGCGCTCATGACAGCCCCCTCAGGTGCGTGACGAGGGTGGCGGTGCAGCCGACGCCGTACGTCGTCCTGATCCGGTCGAGGAGGGAGTCCCGGTGCAGCCGGTACTCCTGCGTCCCCACGTAGTCGAGGACGGTCGCGGAGACCGCGCAGCCGAGCTGTGCCGCGCACCGCTCCGGGACGCCCCACAGGGTCCCGGCGAGGAACCCGGCCCGGAAGGCGTCGCCGACGCCGGTCGGGTCGACGACGGCGGGGACCTCCACCGCCGGCACGGCGAGGGTGGGGCGGGCCTCGCCGCGGATGCGGACGCCCGCCTCGCCGTGGGTGGTGACCCAGGTGGCGACCCGGCGCAGGACGTCGGCCTCCGTCCAGCCGGACTTCTCCAGGAGGAGGGCCGTCTCGTACTCGTTGGTGAAGAGGAACCGCGCCCCGTCCACCAGCTCCCGCACCTCTCCCCCGTCGAGCCGCGCCAGCTGCTGGGACGGGTCGGCGGCGAAGGGGATGCCCAGGTCACGGCAGGTGCGGGTGTGCCGGAGCATGGCCTGGGGGTCGTCCGGGGAGACCAGGACCAGTTCCAGGCGGCCGGTGCGCGCGACGACGTCCCGCAGGTCGATCTCGCGCGCCTCGGCCATCGCCCCCGCGTAGAAGGTGGCGATCTGGTTCTGGGCCCGGTCGGTGGTACAGACGAAGCGGGCGGTGTGGAGCGACTCGCTGACGCGCACCGAGTCGGTGTCCACGCCGTGGTCCTTCAGCCACACCCGGTACGGCTCGAAGTCGGCGCCGACCGCGCCCACGAGGGCGGGCCGCAGGCCGAGGACGCCGAGGCCGAAGGCGATGTTCGCTGCCACTCCGCCGCGCCTGACCTCCAGGTCGTCGGCGAGGAACGACAGGGAGACCCGGTCGAGCCGGTCGGCGAGGAGCTGCTCGCCGAACCAGCCGGGGAAGGTCATCAGATGGTCGGTCGCGATGGATCCCGTGACAGCGATGCGCATCTCCCTCAGACCCCTTCCCCTTCTTGCGCCGCCTTCTTCAGGGCCTCCACGCGGTCCGTGCGCTCCCAGGTGAACTCGGGGAGTTCGCGGCCGAAGTGGCCGTAGGCGGCGGTCTTCGCGTAGATGGGCCGCTTGAGGTCCAGGTCGCGGATGATCGCGGCGGGCCGCAGGTCGAAGACGGTGCCGACGGCTTCCTGGATGCGCTCGTCCGGGAGGGTGCCGGTGCCGAAGGTCTCGACGAAGAGGCCGACGGGCTCGGCCTTGCCGATGGCGTAGGCGACCTGGACCTCGCAGCGGCGGGCGAGGCCGGCGGCGACGACGTTCTTCGCGACCCAGCGCATGGCGTACGCGGCCGAGCGGTCGACCTTCGACGGGTCCTTGCCGGAGAAGGCGCCGCCACCGTGCCGGGCCATCCCGCCGTACGTGTCGATGATGATCTTCCGGCCGGTGAGTCCGGCGTCGCCCATGGGGCCGCCGACCTCGAAGCGGCCGGTGGGGTTGACCAGGAGCCGGTAGCCGTCGGACTCCAGGCTGACGCCCTCCTCGACGAGCTGCTTGAGGACGTGCTCGACGACGTACTCGCGGACGTCCGGGGTGAGCAGGCCCTCGACGGAGATGTCGGCGGCGTGCTGCGAGGAGACGACGACCGTGTCGAGGCGGACGGCCCGGTCGCCGTCGTACTCGATGGTGACCTGCGTCTTGCCGTCCGGGCGCAGGTACGGCACGGTGCCGTCCTTGCGGACCTCGGTGAGGCGGCGGGACAGCCGGTGGGCCAGGGCGATCGGCAGCGGCATCAGCTCGGCCGTGTCGTCGCAGGCGTAGCCGAACATCAGGCCCTGGTCGCCGGCGCCCTGTGCGGCGAGCTCGGCGTCCTCTCCCTTCGGGGAAGCTCCCTCGACCCGGGACTCGTACGCCGTGTCGACGCCCTGCGCGATGTCCGGCGACTGCGCGCCGATGGACACCGAGACGCCGCAGGAGGCGCCGTCGAAGCCCTTCGCGGAGGAGTCGTAGCCGATGTCGAGGATCGCCTCGCGCACCAGCTTGGCTATCGGCGCGTACGCGGTGGTGGTGACCTCGCCGGCGATGTGCACGAGACCGGTGGTGATCAGCGTCTCGACCGCCACGCGGGAGGAGGGGTCCTCGGCGAGGAGGGCGTCGAGGATGGTGTCGCTGATCCGGTCGGCGATCTTGTCGGGGTGTCCCTCGGTCACGGACTCCGAGGTGAAGAGGCGGCGGCTCATGCCTGGACCTCCACCGGGGCCTTGAAGAAGTGCCGCTCGATGGCGTCGAGGGTGCGGATGGAGTCGACCTCCAGGGTCTCCATCCGGATCGCGGTGCCGCTCTCCTGCTCCAGGAGGAAGACGAACTCGACGAAGGACAGCGAGTCGATGAGCCGGTTCTCGATCAGGTCGAGGTCGGACGCGATGTCGTCGCGCTCGGGGTGACGGTCCAGGATCCAGTTCTTCACCGTCTGCAGGCCGTCGGCCATGGTTGCTCTCCTTTTAGCTACTGCTGGATACGGAAGGGGTGAGGGGCGCGGGCACGGGTGTCGCGGCGACGATCGGGGCGGCCACCGCGACCGCGTAGTCCACGTCGTGGCTGATGGACACGGTGATCTCGGTGATGCCGGACGCGGCGGCCATCTCGGCGGCGGCCCGGTGGAGCTCCACGAGCGGCCAGCCGCCCTCGGAGCGCCGTACGACGATGTCCGGCCAGGGCAGGAACCTGCCTCGGACCCGCAAGGTCTTGAAGGCCGCTTCCTTGGCCGCGATCCGGCCGCACAGGCTCAGGACGTCGAGCCCGGAGGACGTACGGCAGTCGGCGAGCTCGCCGGGGGTGAGCATCCGCTCGAAGAACCGCTCCCCGTACTGGGCGAGGAGCTTGCGGACACGGTTGACGGACACGATGTCCATGCCGAGGTTCGCCCACCCCAGGCCGCCCGCCGGCGGGGCGGCGGGACGGGCCGGCACGTCAGATCACCGGCCCGGCCGTGCCGCTCGCACCGGCCCGCGTGCGGGCGTTCGCGTCGAGCACCGCCCGGGTGGCGGACTCCCAGCTGCCGTGGCGCCGGGTGAGTGCGGACAGCCATCGCTCCAGGCCGAAGGCGACGCAGCTGGTGAAGGCGGGGCCGCCGGTCGACTCCAGGGTGATGTCGCAGCGGTCGCCGAAGAAGTTCCGGTGCGTGTTGACCGAGGCGATGGCCAGGTCCTCGTACAGGAACTCGTACTTGACCGGGGTGAGGCGCTGGAGGACCGCTTTGGAGCCGCCCTTGTCGAAGAAGGGGTCGCAGGCGGCCTCCTTGCGCAGCGGCAGGTCGAGGGCGTCGGCGAAGGCGTGGATGCGGGCGGTGGAGTCCGCGAGGTGCGCCTCGGCGTGCTCGCGGGTGCCGATGGCGACGATCTCGCGCATGCGGAAGCCGAGTTGGCGCCGCATGCCCTCGTAGTGGGTCTCCTTGCGGAAGCACCAGGAGCAGATCGTGACGAGGGTGTCGTCGGCGACCCGGCGGCCCTGGTGGTCGAGGTAGACGGCGTAGCAGGACGCCGAGGGCAGTCCGAGCGCGGCGGGTTCGAGGGCCTCGCCGGGGAAGCTGCCGGTGGCGGCGGAGAACGGGGCGGTCGTGCGGCGCTCCAGGTCGAGCGGGGCGGCGACGACGGCCTGGTGGGGGAAGTTGTCGTAGTAGTCGAGCCGGGCCAGGTCGGCGGCGGGGAGCAGCGGGGGCATGGTCATCGGGCGGGCGCCCGCGGTCACGCCCCAGCGCTCGAAGGTGTCGTCGAGGAGCCGCAGCAGGCGGGTCCCCTCGGGGCCGAGCGAGGGCAGGCCCCTCGCCTGCCCCTGGGTTGCCCCGACGGTCGCGGGGGTCGTCACGGTCATGGTCTCTGCACCTCTCGGGTGGGAGGTCTCGGTCCGGGCGGACCGGGCGTGTCAGACGACGGGCAGGGTGTCGTCGGAGAAGATCCCGGTCTTCAGGAAGAAGGCGAGCGGCTTGCGGATGGCCTTGCGCTCGTGGGGGCGGCGGGCCGGGTCGGCGACGAGCGCGTTGCGCAGGGCGAGCGGGTCGGCGATGCCGGCGTCGCGGTAGACGTGCGGGTTGTAGAGGGAGTTGACGCTGTAGACGACGTACCGCTTGAGGTACGCCTCCACCTCGCGGACCCGTTCGGCGCTGACCGCCTGGCACATCCGGGTGTACAGGAGGGAGACCAGCTCGCGGCCGAAGGCGATGTGGCGGGACTCGTCCTGGTGGTGGATCCGGTTGACCTCGCGGATGGTGTGGCAGAGGGTGTCGTCCTTCGCCATCCGGGAGTTGTAGTGGTCGACGAGCTCCTCGAAGAAGAGGATGCGGGTGAAGACGAGGAAGTTCTCGACCTCGGGCTCCCAGGCGGCGTCGGCGCGCATCGCGGTGGAGCCGTAGATCTTGTTGCCGTAGCGGCGGCAGAACTCCGAGAAGAACCACATGTGTTCGTTCTCCTCGCCGATGAAGTGGTGGAAGAAGTCGGAGGGGACCTCGAAGCCGGGCATGTGGATGCGGCCGACGACCTCGATGAGGAGTTCGCGGATGCCGTGCACGTTGAGGCTGTAGAAGTTGACGGACTCCCACTTCGACAGGCGCTGAAGCGTTTCCTCGCCGAGGGCGTCGTAGTGCTCGGTGCCGTGGACGGTGAGCAGCTCCGGCGTCATCCAGAAGCGGTTCTCCTCCAGCGTCTCGGGCCACTGGAAGGTCTGGTACGGGTTGTAGTAGTCCTCGACCGAGCGCTCGCTGAGGCGGGCCAGGACCTCCATGAACCGGTCGGTCACGGGAAGGGGGGCGATGGCGCTCATGTTGTTGCTCCTCGTGACGGTGCGGGGCTCAGGGGCGGACTTCGTAGACCGCGTTGACCGGGGTCTCGGTCGCGCGCCGCCAGCGGGTGAAGCCGGCCTCCTCCGCGATGGCCCGGAAGGCCTTCTCGCCGGAGTGGTTGCCGAGCGCGTGCGGGCCGCGCTGCGCGACGGCGACGGGCAGGCACATGACGGCGGACAGCGCCATGAACATCCGGGCGGCGGGCGTCTGCGTGTCGATGTCCTGCGGGGAGACGTTCGACTCGACGAGCATCCAGGTGCCGTCCGCGTCCAGGGACTTGTGGACGTGCTGGGCGGCGGCGACCGGGTCGCCCATGTCGTGCAGGGCGTTGAAGAAGCACACCAGGTCGTAGCCGGAGCCCGGGTAGTCGTCGGCGGAGGCGACCTCGAAGACGACCCGGTCGGAGAGGCCGGCCTCCTCGGCGAGCTCCCGCGCGAGGGCGATGGCCTCCTCCGAGTAGTCGAAGCCGTGGACCGTGGCCCGCGGGAACGCCTTCGCGATCAGCAGGGTGGTGTGGCCGACGCCGCAGCCGACGTCGGCGACGGTGCCGCCGGCGGCGAGCTTGCCGGTGACCTCGTGCAGGGCGGGCAGCCAGTCCGGGACGAGCTTGTGCTCGTACGTCGGCTGGAAGAAGGAGCCCATGCCGGTGTCGAGGGCCGCGTCGTGCTCGGCCCAGCCGACGCCCTCGCCGGTGCGGTACGCGTCGACGAGCAGGTCCTCGGTGGCGTACAGCGCCTTCAGCGCGGTGAAGAACCCGGCCGCGTAGGTGACGGCCTTCGGGTCGGCGAGCACCTCGACGTGGTCGGCGGGGAGCGTGTACGTGAGGGAGCTCGGGTGCCGCTCCACGTACCCGGCGGAGAGCTGCGCGTGCAGCCACTCCTCGATGTAGCGGGGGTCGGTGGCGGTCCGCACGGCGAGCTGCTCGGCGGTCAGGGGGCCGTCGGCGGCCAGCGCCCGGTAGAGCCCGAGGCGCTCGCCGAGGGCGACGGTCAGGCCGCGGACGGCCGCGCCCGCGTCGGTGATGACCCGCTGGTGGAAGTCGTGGGCGCTCATGCCGCCTCCTCCTGGCCGTGGGTGGGGGTGTCGCAGGTGAACAGGAAGGAGCGGGGGACGCGGGGCAGTCCGCGGGGGGCGACCTGGTAGGGCCAGCGGCCGAAGTCGGCGCCGTCCTCACCGGGCTGCCTGACCTCCCGTACGACCCAGCCGCAGTCGGTGAGCAGCGCCTCGGGCTCCTCGGTGCCGAAGAGCCAGGGATTGCCGTCCTCTTCCAGGGCCGCCATGAAGCTCCGGGCGAGCGGGTTGTCCAGGGCGGCCTTGGAGATGACGTCGCCGAGCAGTACGGAGCCGGGTGCGGCGTGCGCGGAGAGCGTCGAGACGAGGGTGCGCACGGCCTGCTCGGGCAGGAAGAACAGCAGGCCCTCGACCACCCACAGGACGGGCTCCTCGCTCTTCCAGCCCGCTTCCTTCAGGGGGCCGGTCCAGTCCTGGGTCAGGTCGACGGGGACGGTGACGCGGCTGCGGCCGGCGGGGTGCGGCTCGTCCTTGAGCATCTCGGCCTTGGCCTCCAGGAGGGCGGGGCGGTCGAGCTCGTAGACGGTGACGCCGTCAGGCCAGGGCAGCCGGTAGAAGCGGGTGTCCATGCCGGCGGCGAGGAGGACGACCTGCCGGATGCCGCGCTCCTCCACCGCCTTCACGACGGCCCGGTCGAGGTAGGTGGTGCGGATGGCGAGGAACGGCACGATGCCGCCGCCGTCGTAGCGCGCGAGCAGTTCGAAGCCGATCTCGTCGGCGACGGTGCGCGCGTGGGGATCGGCGAACAGCCGGTCCTCGCGCTCGGTCTCCAGGGCGCGCGCGGCGGCGGTCCACTGGGCGGTGCGGGATACGGCCTCCACAGGAGGTCTCCCTTCACTCGGTTGTCGGAAGGTGTACGGACGGCCGTGTTCGGGGGCCCGACGAAGGACGGTTCGTCAGGCGCTCATGGCCGGGACACAGGTCTTGGCCGGTCGCGCGCAGGCGACGGGGTCCTCGGCCGCGGGCATCGACGACAGATGGTCGGCCTCGGAGTCGGCGGGGCGCCGGCGGAAGATGCTGTGCAGGATCATGCTGAACACGGCCGTCCCGTCGGGGGCCGCGAGCGTGCACCGCGGCTTGACGGTGCCGGTGGCGCGGTCGAACGGCGACGGGGTGGCGCCGAGGATCTCGACGCGGGCGGTGAGGGTGTCGCCCGGGCGGACGGGCCGCAGGTAGCGGACCTCGTCGATGCCGGGCGAGCCCATGCAGGCGCTGTAGGCGAGCAGTCCGTCGACGTAGCGCCGCATGAACATCGCCTGGGTGTGGAACCCGCTCGCGATCAGGCCGCCGAACTGCGAGTGCTCCGCGCGCTCGGGGTCCGTGTGGAAGGGCTGCGGGTCGAAGCGCCTGCCGAACTCCAGCACCTCCTCCGCCGTGACGGTGACGGTGCCCAGCTCGTGGACGTCGCCGGGCCGGAAGTCCTCGAAGTAGCGCATCGCGCTTCCCCCTTGACCTAGGAGTGGTCTTTCCCTGGCACACCCCAATCTACGAATCGACCATTTATTTTGTCAACCCAAAAGAAGACTCATGCGAGGGCTTGTTCGACGTCGCCCCACAGGTCCTCGACGTCCTCGACGCCGACGGACATCCGCACCAGCCCCGCACCGATCCCCGCAGCCGCCAACTCCCCCTCCCCCAGCTCCCGGTGTGACGTCGACGCCGGATGCGCCACCAGCGTCTCCACCCCGCCCAGCGACAGCGCGAGCCTCGCCAGCCGTACGCGCTCGATGAACGCCCGACCCGCCTCCCGCCCCCCGGCGAGCTCGAACGAGAGCAGCCCGCCCCCGCCGGCCAGGACCTTCCGGGCCATGGCGTACGAGGGGTGGTCCGCGCGCCACGGATGGTGGACCGCGACCACCGAGCGGTGCGCGGCGAGACGTTCGGCGAGCACGGCCGCGTTGGCGCAGTGCTCGCGCATCCGCAGCGGCAGGGTCGGTATCCCCCGCAGCGTCAGCCACGCCGCGAACGGGTCCGCGCAGGCGCCGAGTTCGACCGTGCGCGGCCAGATCCGGCGCCGCAGCCCGTCGTCCGCGAACACGGCGGCGCCACCGAGGACGTCCGAGTGCCCGGAGAGGTACTTGGTGGTCGAGTGCACGACGACGTCCGCGCCGAACTCCAGCGGCCGGCACAGCACCGGCGAGGCCAGCGAGTTGTCGACCACGCTCGTCACCCCGAGCGCCCGCGCCGCCGCGAGCAGCCCGGGCAGGTCGGGCACCTGCCCCGTGGGGTTCGCGATGGTCTCCAGGACCAGCAGCCGGGTCGCCGGGTGCACGGCCGCCGCCTCGAACTCGGCCGGGTCGTCGCCCGATATCCGCACCACCTCGATCCCGTACCGCTCGGCCAGGTCCGACAGGACGGCATGCGTCCCCCCGTACAGGCACCGCTGCGCCACCACCCGGTCGCCGGGCCTCAGGAGCGCCAGGAGCACCCCGCTGATCGCCCCCATCCCGGAGGCGAACGCGATGGCCCCCTCCCCGCCCTCCAGTCCCGCGAGGGTCCGCTCCAGCGCCCGCACGGTCGGATTGCCCCGGCGGCCGTACACGTACCGCCCGTCGGGCCCGGCCATCGCCTCGGCGAGCTCGGCCGCGGAGTCGAAGGCGAAGGCCGACGACTGCACGAGAGGCACGGAGAGCGGCCAACTCCCCTCATCGAACGGCTCGTTGATGACATGAACGGCACGGGTACTCAGTTCCACGGCGTTCCTCTCTGGATCCTGTCGGGGACACGGAAAAGGGGCCGCCCGACGTCCGGGGTCGGACATCGGGCGGCCCCTTCGGGGCGTTTCAGGCGGAGACCTTCTCGCCCTGCGGAGCGGGGGCGGACGCGGCCTCGGCGGCCACCGCCCTGTCGCCCTTCATGACGAGGAGGGTGACGACACCGCCGACGGCGGCGACGACCGCGGCGCCGATGAAGGCGGCCGAGAAGCCGTCGGTCAGCTTCGGCAGGTTGCCGAGCTGGTCGGCGCCCTGGGACATGGCGACGGCGGTGAGCGCGGCGAGGCCGAGCGCGGAGCCGACGTTGTAGGTGGTGTTGACGATGCCGGAGGCGAGACCCGCCTGCTCCTGCGGGGCGCCCGACATGGCGGCGATCATCGCCGGGATGTACGCGAGGGACATGCCGAGCGCGGCGACCAGCGAAGCCGGCAGGACGTCGACCAGGAACGTGCCGGTCGGCGGGACGGCGGCGAGCCAGACCAGGCCGGCGGCGAGGACGAGCAGACCGGCACCGATGAGCGGCTTCGCCCCGAACCGGCCCATGAGCCGGGCCGTGACGGCCGTCATGAAGATCATGAGGAGCACGGTCATCGGGAGCAGCGCGGCACCGGACGCGAAGGCGCCGTAGCCCAGGACCTGCTGGAGGTACAGGTTGAGGAAGTACCACATCGGGATCCAGGCGGCGCCGAGCAGCGTCATCGCCAGGTTGGCCGAGCCCAGGCGCGGGACCCGCCAGACGCCGAGCGGCATGAGCGGCTCGCGGACGGACCTCTGGATCACGAAGAAGAGGGCGAGGAGGGCGACGGCGCCGACCAGTTCGAGGACGGTGGCGGTGGCGCCCCAGCCGACCTCGGGGGCCCGGACCACGGCGAACACGGCGAGCGCGAGACCCGCGGTGACGGCCACGGCGCCGAGCACGTCGACCGAGCCGCGGCGCGAGCCGACATCCGGGAGCAGCCGGGTCGCGGCGAGGGTCGCGAGGCCGATCGGGATGTAGATGATGAAGACCCACTGCCACGCCGCCCACTCGGTGAAGACACCGCCGAGGAAGACGCCCGCGGTGCCGCCGGCGGGAGCGGCGGCGCCGTAGAGCGCCATCGCCTTGCCGAGCTCCTTCGGGTCGTGCATGAACAGCATCATCAGCAGGGTCATCGCGGAGGGCGCGATCAGCGCACCGCCGACGCCCTGGACGGCGCGGCCGGCGATCTCGACCCAGGCGGTCTGCGCGGCGGCGGCGAGGACCGAGCCGGCGATCATCACGACCCAGCCGGTGACGAAGATCTTCCGGGCCCCGACGAGGTCGGAGAGGCGTCCGCCGAGGAGCAGGAGGCCGCCGAAGACGATCACGTACGCGTTGAAGACCCACTGGAGCTCGCCCTGCGTGAAGCCCAGGTCCTTCTGCATCTCGGGGAGCGCGACCCCGATGATCGACGTGTCCATGATGACCATGAACTGGGCTGCTGCGAGCACGACAAGTGCCCACCAGCGCCGGGGATTGACGGTTGACATTGCCCTGACCCTTCGCTCGCGTCGGCCCCCGACCAGAGCCGGGGCATACCCCTAGGGGGTACCTGTGCGGAGCACCGTAACATACCCATGGGGGGTATGTAAGAGGGAGTCGGGGGCGCCCCGGAGAGCAGCCGTCCGGCACCCGGGACGCGCGGCGGACGCCCCCGTTCCGAGGCGCCCGGCGGGCAGAATGCCCCCATGACCGCAGACCAGGAACCCGCGCTCCTCCAGCGCTGGACCGCCACCCTGCTCGCCGCCCGCGCCGGCCACGAGGGCCCCGACCCCGCCCCGTACGGCCGGAACCTCCTGGCCCGCTGGGCCGAGCCGCAGCGCCGCTACCACACGGTCGACCACCTCCGCGCGGTCCTCGACCGCATCGACGAACTCGCCGACCAGGGCGGCGAGGGCGGCGAGTTGGAGCTCGTACGGCTCGCCGCCTGGTTCCACGACGCCGTCTACCGGCCCGACCGCTCGGAGAACGAGGAACGCTCGGCGACCCTCGCCGAGAAGGCCCTCACCGAGGTCGGACTCACCCCGCACGAGGTCACCGAGGTCGCCCGCCTCGTCCGACTGACGACCAGCCACGACCCCGACACCGGCGACCTCAACGGCGAGACCCTCTGCGACGCCGACCTCGCCATCCTGGCCACCGACCCCGATACGTACCGGGGGTATGCCGCGGCCGTCCGAGAGGAGTACGACTTCGTCCCCGACGACGCCTTCCGCGACGGCCGCGCCGCCGTCCTCCGCCAACTCCTCGCCCTCCCCAGCCTCTTCCGCACCCCGTACGGCGCGGCGGCCTGGGAGGGGAAGGCGCGGGAGAACATGGAACGGGAACTCGCCGAATTGACGGACATGTCCGGCAAGGACTGAAAGACATCGCCCCGACAGGCCCCTCCGACGCCAAAACGTAATGAGAAAGGCCGCATACCGCCGGTAAGATCATTTCGTTTTTCGTTGACCGCGAGAGAAGCCAGGAAAGCACAAGCACATGAGACTCCACAGGGCCCTTCCGATCGTCGCCGTATTGCCGGCCCTGCTCCTGGCTTCCGCGTGCAGCGGCGAATCGAAGGAATCCGGCGACAAGAATCAGAAGGCGGGCGCGAAGAGCACGCAGAGCGCCGCCGAGAAGAATTCCGCGGAAGCGAAGCGCATCGGCGCCCTCGACGCCGCCACGCTCGAAACGGTCGCCCTCACCGGAAAGGCCGCCGGGTTCGACGCCAAGAAGGTCGCCAAGGCCGAGGTCGAGGCCGGCCGCGACATGCAGGCCGACAAGAAGGCCTGCCAGCCCCTCGCCAGCCTCATCGGCGGCTTCACCCACCTCCCCTCGGTCGGCACCTCCCACCGCTCCCTCCAGCCCACCGACGCCACCAACGCCACCGTCGGCTCCATGTGGCTCGCCTCCCACTCGGAAGCCGACGCCACCCGCGTCATGACCGACCTCCGCGCCGCCGTCACCGCCTGCCCCAAGGGCTTCAAGACCCTCGGCCTCGCCTACGGCAAGGTCGAGAACCTCCCCGCCCCCAAGCTCGGCGACGGCGCCGACGAGACCGTCGCCTACCGGATCACCGGCGACATCGGCAAGCAGAAGGTCCCCATGACCTACACCGTCGTCCGCAGCGGCGGCGTCGTCGCCGCCTTCTACGGCGTCAACATGCTGGACCCGGACAAGGCGGCGATCCCGGCGCCGCTGGTCGACGCCCAGCTGAAGCGGATCGCGGACGCGCGGGACTGACCGCCCAAAGGGAAGGGGGCCTCCCCGGTGCTCCACGCACCGGGG
>NZ_JBHJQI010000034.1:0-67227 GCF_042262805.1 Streptomyces sp. NPDC056361 | reverse complement strand
GCCCCCCGCGCACCAGATGCGCGGGGGGCGTCGTGCTGTCCGGCGCCGGGACGCCTCGACGGTCCTCCCGGGGTGCCGAGCGCCCGACGCCCGGGCGCCTCCCCGGGGTGCCGAGCGCCGAACATCCGGGCGATTAGGCATCGTTCGCGTAACGACCCCTGGTACCGGAGCCCTGTCGTCGTGTTTACTTTGCCCACAGCAGATGCTCGTTCCTGAGCGAAAGCGTGAAGCAGCAGTCACCTTCATGCACACTCCGAGCAGCTGTCGTTCCTTCACCCCACCGGCCGCCCCGTCCGACGGCCGGTAGATGCAAAGGCGGTACTGACGATGGACAAGCGGATGTTCGTGGCGGCCTGCACCATAGGCGTGCTCACCCTCACGGCCTGCGGCGGCACCAAGGACGGCGGCGACTCGGCGAACGGCGAGGTGACGCTGAAGCTCGTCGCCGCGGACTACGGGGACAAGGCGTCGAACAGCTCGACGGCCTACTGGAACGACGTGGCGCGGCGCTTCACCGCCGCCAACCCGAAGATCAAGGTCGACGTCCAGGTCGTCAACTGGAACGACATCGACTCCCAGGTCAAGACCATGATCCAGAGCGGCAACGTGCCGGACGTCCTCCAGACCGGCGGCTACGCCGACAAGGTCGCCGACGACCTCCTGTACAAGGCCGACGAGGTGCTGTCGGAGTCGACCCGGAAGAACCTCATCGACAGCTTCGCCAAGGCCGGAGAGGTCGACGGCACCCAGTACGGCATTCCGTTCGTCTCGTCCGCGCGCGCCTTCTTCTACAACAAGGACCTGTTCGCCAAGGCCGGCGTCACCGAGGCGCCCAAGAACTGGGACGAGCTCAAGGCCGCCGCCCAGAAGATCAAGGCCAAGGCCCCCGGCGTCACCCCGTACGCCCTTCCCCTCGGCCCCGAGGAAGCACAGGGCGAGTCCCTGATCTGGGAGCTCGGAAACGGCGGTGGTTACACGGACGCCAAGGGCGGCTACACCCTCGACGCCAAGGCCAACGTCGAGGCGTTCTCCTGGCTGAAGGCGAACCTCGTCGGCCCCGGTCTGACCTACGCCAACCCCGCCACCACCGACCGCAAGACCGCCTTCGCCGACTTCGCGGCCGGCAAGACCGCCATGCTCAACGGCCACCCCTCGCTCATCCAGATGTCCAAGGACGGAAAGGTCGACTACGGCGTCGCGCCCATCCCCGGCAAGTCCGGACCGCTGACGTCCACGCTCGGCGTCGCCGACTGGATGATGGCCTTCAAGGACGGCGGCCACAAGGAAGAGGTCCGCAAGTTCCTCGACTTCGCGTACTCCAAGGAGAACACGCTGAAGTTCGACGAGACGTACAACCTCATGCCGGTCACCGAGGACACGCTCCAGGAGATGACCGCCAACGGCAAGCACAAGGACCTCGAACCCTTCTTCACCCTGCTGCCGAACGCCGTCTTCTACCCGCTCGGCGACACCACCTGGGACGCCGTCTCCGCCGAGATCAAGAAGAGCGGCGGCACCGCCGTGAACGACCCCGCGAAGGTGCTGGGCGAGCTCCAGAAGAAGGCCGAGGCGGCGGTCGCCGACCAGTAGGCCCGGGCCCCGTCACGGAAGGCACCCTCGTGTCCACCACCTCATCCGCCACCCGCCCCGGCCGCAAGGGCCCGGGCGGCCTGGCCCGCCTCGGCCCGCTGCCCTGGATCGGACCCGCGGCCCTGCTCATCGTCCTCGTCGTGCTCTGGCCCGTCTACGAGATGGTCCGCACCTCGTTCCTGAAGATCAGCAGCAGCGGCTTCGTCCGCGGCTCGGCCGGAACCGACAAGTACAAGCAGCTGTTCGAGGATCCGGCCCTGCCCTCGGTCGTCGTCTCCACCGTCATGTGGACCCTCGTCGTGGTCACCACCACGATGGTGATCTCCCTGGCCCTCGCCCAGCTGTTCAACCAGAAGTTCCCCGGCCGCCGCGTCACCCGCTGGGCGCTCATCGCACCGTGGGCCGCCTCGCTCGTGATGACCGCGATCGGCTTCAAGTGGATGCTCAACCAGACCTCCGGCGTCCTCAACACCGTCATGAAGGACCTCGGCCTCATCGACGGCCCCGAGGACTGGCTCGGAGACCCCTCCACCGCCTGGCCGTGGATGATGTTCGTGGCCGTCTTCGTCTCGCTGCCCTTCACCACGTACACCCTGCTCGCCGGACTCCAGACCATCCCCGCCGAGCTCTACGAAGCAGCCAAGGTCGACGGCACGAACACCTGGCAGACGTACCTGCGGATCACCCTGCCGCTGCTGCGCCCGTCACTGCTCGTCGGCATGGTGATCAACCTGATCAACGTCTTCAACTCGTTCCCCATCATCTGGAGCATGACCCGCGGCGGCCCGGACAGCGACACCGCCACCACCACGGTCTTCATGTACCAGCTGAAGAACGCCGACATCGGCCAGTCCGCGGCGATGTCCGTCGTCAACTTCGCCCTCGTCGTGGTCATGGTCGTCCTCTTCCTCAAGGCCAGCCGCTGGAACCAGGAGGAGACCTGATGACTCGGCACACCCTCACCGCCGTACCCGCCACGATCCCCATCCCCCCACCGGAAACCACCGCCGCGCCCCCGCGGACCCGGCCCCCGCGAACCGTCACCCCCCGCACCCTGCTGACCGCCGCGGCCGCGTGGCTGCTGGCCGCCGTGTTCCTGCTGCCGTACCTGGAGATGGTGATCACCGCCCTCCGGCCGGCCCACGAACTGCGGGACGCCACCTACCTGCCGAGCGACTTCGAGTGGGCCAACTTCATCGACGTGTGGCGCGAGTCCCACCTCTGGGACAACCTCCGCGTCACCCTGCTCGTCTCCGCCGGATCGACCCTGCTCGTCCTGCTGGTCGCCATCCCCGCCGCGTACTACACCGCCCGCATGAAGTTCCGCGGCCGCAAGCTCTTCCTGCTGCTGGTCCTCATCACGCAGATGTTCCAGCCGACGTCCCTGCTGGTCGGTCTCTACCGCGAGTTCTACCAACTGGACATGCTCAACTCGGTCTGGACCCTGATCCTCTGCAACGGGGCCTTCAACCTGGCCTTCGCGATCTGGATCCTCACCGCGTACTTCTCCTCGATCCCCGAGGCGCTCGAGGAAGCCGCCATGATCGACGGCCTCGGACGCGGCGGCGCGCTCCTGCGGATCACCCTGCCGCTGGCGATGCCCGGAGTCGTCACCGCGATGATCTTCACCTTCATCGCCGCCTGGAACGAGTTCGTCATGGGCCTGACCCTCTCCACCGTTCCGGAGAACCAGCCCCTCACGGTCGGCATCAACAGCTTCATCGGCAACTACACCGTCCAGTGGAACTACCTGTTCGCCGGCTCGGTCATCGCGATCGTGCCCGTCGTCGTCCTCTTCGCGCTCATCGAGCGCAAGGTCGTGTCCGGCCTGACCGCCGGCTCCGTCAAGTAACCACCGCCCGCCCGCTCCCTGCCGCCCGCCCGACGACCGGCAAGGGGCGGGCCTTCACGTCGCGCACAGCAAAGGGAAGAACCCGTGCCCCAGCACCGACATGCCCTGACCGCAGCCGCCACCGCTCTCGTGCTCTGCTTAACGTCGGCAGGCTGCGCCGACACCTCCGGCGAGGTCACCCTGCGGCTGGTGGCCGCCGACTACGAGGTCGCCGCCGGCCGGTCCGACAGCACCGAGCGGTACTGGGCGGAACTCGTCCGTGCCTACGAGTCCGCCCACCCCGGGATCAACATCGAGGTGGAGATCGTCTCCTGGGACCACATCGACCGCCAGGTGGCGGACATGGTCAAGGCCGGCAAGGCACCCGACATGGCCCAGATCGCCTCGTACGCCGAGTTCGCCGAGCGGGGCGACCTCTACCGCGCCGACACCCTGCTCTCGATCCCCGTGGAGGCGAACTTCCTGCCGGCCCTCGCCGAACAAGGACGCTACCGAGGGACCCAGTACGGCATGCCGTTCACCTCCTCGACGCGGCTCCTCTTCTACAACCGGAAGGCGTTCGCCCGGGCGGGCATCGACGAGCCCCCGGCGACATGGGCCGAACTGAAGTCCGCAGCAGAGCAGTTGAAGAGCCGTACCGGAATCGCGTACCCGGTGGCGGTGCCATTGGGTCCCGAAGAGGCGCAGATCGAGGCGATGGCCTGGATGCTCGGAGGCGGCGGTGGCTACACGGGACTGAACGGCTCCTACGAGATCGACTCGCAGAAGAACGTCGACAGCCTGGACTGGGTCAAGGAGAATCTCGTGAAGACGGGACTCACGGGTCCCGTCCCGCCCGAACGCCTCAACCGCAAGGACGCCTACTCGGCGTTCGTACGTGGTGAGGTGGGCATGGTCAACGGGCATCCCTCCCTCCTCCAGCCGGCGCGGGCCGCCGGCATCGACGTCGGCAAGGTGCCCGTGCCCGGCCGCGACGGCAAGTCCCGTGCCGCCCCCGCGGTGGTCGACTGGATCATGGCGTTCAAGCGCAACGGGCACCCCCAGGAGATCGGCAGCTTCCTCGACTTCCTCTTCAGCGACGAGAACGTGCGCGAGTTCGCGGCACGCAACAACCTCCTGCCGGTCACCGTCTCGGTCACCCAGCAGATGGAGGCGGACGACCGGCACCGGGACCTCCGCGAGTTCCTGCAGGAGCTGCCGACATCGGTCCTGCCGCCCGTGGGCAAGACCTCGTGGGGCGCCGTGGGAGACAGCACCAAGAGAACCATCGGCAGCGCGATGACCGACGAGGGAAGCCCCGCCAAGGCCCTGCGCCGGATCGCCGGCGACGCCTCCCTGGCCGAGCAGGCGCACGAAGAATAGGGGCGGAAGGCCCCCGGCGGTCACGGATCGCCGTGCCTGGCCGACCCCCACTCGCGCCACCGTCGCCGCCGCCGTCAGGCAGCAGTGACCTCGCGCTGGAGCTCCTGGGCGAGGAGGGCCGCTCCCATGCACCCCGAGCGATCCCCGAAGGCGGCGGGCAGCACCTCGGGCATGACCTGGAAGGTCAGCCGTCGGGCCAGGGCATCCCGAAGCGGGGCGAGGCGTCCCCCGCCCGCGCCGCCCAGCTCTCCGCCGATGACCAGCCGTTCGGGGGCGTACAGGGTGACGGCCGTCGCGAGGGTGGCCGCCAGCGCCTCCACGGCCTCCGCGCAGACGGCGCGGGCGACGGCATCGCCCGCGTCGGCGCGGTGGTACAGCTCGCCCGCGCCGACCCCGCGCCACCTCGTGAGCAGGGAGTACCGACGGGTGAGCGCGAGGGAGGAGGCGATGGTCTCCAGGCAACCCCGCCCACCGCAGTGGCAGAGTTCGCCGCCGGGCCGGACCACGAGGTGCCCGAGCTCGCCTCCTCCGCCTTGACCTCCCGGCACGACCTGGCCGTCGAGCACCCACGCGGCGGCGATTCCCGCGCCGACGGAGACGAACAGGAAGTTCCGGCTGCCCCGGCCGGCCCCGAGGCGCGCCTCGGCAAGCCCACCGGCGCGCACGTCGTGGCCGAAGGCCACGGGCATCTCCAGGTGCTCGGCGACCCAACCCCGCACCGGCATCTCCCGCCACCCCAGCGCACCGGCGAGAACCGCGCTGCCGGACCTGTCGTCCACGACGCCGGGCACCACGATCCCTGCCGCCACCGCGCGGCTGCGCCGGGCAAGGGTGGAGGCGCATTCCAGTACCGTCTCGAGCACCGCATCAGGCCCTCGCTCCGGGCGGGTGAACCAGCGCTCCCGTTCCCGCAGGATGCCGTCGGGGCCGAGCGCACAGCCCTTGATGTACGCCCCGCCGACCTCCAGAGCGACGACGTTCATACACCGATCCATTTCTTGCATCAGTAATGCTCGAACATGAGCTATTTATAGCCGTGATGAGCACTACTGAGCAATCCTGGGTCTGTGGGGCGCCCGTGACACGCCATCGCTCGCTCCTGCCCCACCTGCCGGAACTCGCTACGTCACGGGAGCGCCGTAGACGGCCATCTCGTAGAGGGAGTAGCCCCAGGAGGTGGCGCGCGCGACGCCTTGCATGCGGACGTGGGTGACGGGGCGGTCGGAGGCGAGCCGGACGACGTCGTTGCCGCAGGCCGACGGTCGGCGGGTGGCGGCGGAGGTCCAGTTCACGCCGTCCTCGGAGGTCTCGATGCGGTACTCGGCGGCGCACGCCGCCTCCCAGGCGAGGGTCACCGCGGCGATTCGGGCCGGCGCCGCGAGCCTGACCTGCACCCACTCGTCGTCGCCGTACCCGGAGGCCCATCGGGTGCCGGTGGAACCGTCGTTGACGTGACGGGCGGCCAGCCGGTCGAGGTCGGCCTCGACGCTGGACGCCGTCGCCGTGCCCTTCAGCGCGAGGTTCTCGCCGCCGCCGGCCACGTCCCACAGCTCCAGCATGACGTCGGATCGTACGAGGAAGGCATCGAGGACGCCGTCGCCGACCTTGGTCCGGGCCTTCCCCCAGGTGTTGCGCGCCGGGTCGACCCGTACCGCACCGGCCTGTTCCTGGAGGTCACGGGAGTGGGCGAGCAGCGCCTGGGAGCGATCCGGATCGCCCGTCCGGCGCGCGGAAACGGCGTCCACCATGGCGACCGTCGCGCGGCCCCACAGCTCCGTGGCGTCGAGCCAAGCGTCCGCGTCGGCCACGAAGCCCTCCTGCACCGCTCCGGCGCGGATCCGTGCCGGAGCCTCTGCGACGGAGACGGCGTGGCTCCGCAGTGCGGCCAGGGCCTCGGTGCGCAGACCCGCGTTCCAGTCCGTCCAGAAACGCTCGACCCTGCGGCGCAGTTCGGGCGCCTGTTCCTGCCACGGCGTCGCTCCGAAGGTGGGCGCGAGGTGCTCCAGGTCCGCGAAGACGCGCAGCGCCGCGGCAGCCGTGGCATCGCCGCCCGCGAGATAGGCCATGGCCCGCGTCCAGCTCGTGCCGGCGTCGTAACCGCGGTCGTTCCACGCGAAGTCGGCGGCGCCGAACACCGCGATCTTGCTGGCGTAGGGTTGGTTCATGGGGTTGGCGACGATGCCGTTCAGATGCGCGGACAGTCCGGCCTCGCGCTTGTCGTACGGAGCGAGCAGCAGCCGGCCGCTGGTGGCGCCGAAGTCGTTGACCGGATAGTTGTCCCAGACGAAGACCTTGCGGCCGAACAGCTTCGAGGCCGCGTCCGCCTGGGCGTTGGTGATCGACGGGGGGACGACGTCGGTGCCGGTCCACATGACGACGACCGCGGGGTCGAGGGCCGCGCGCAGGGTCCGCTTGTACGCCGAGTCGCCGAGGTCCCCGTACTCCGTGGGCACCATCTGCAGGGGCCGCGTCCCCGGGCGGGCGGCGACGAAGGTGCGCTGGACGTCGTTGAGGAGGTCCACCTGCGCCTGCGCGGCGGCGGCACGCCCGGGAGACCCGTAGGCCTTCCGGTCCCCGTCGCAGTTCCACGAGGTGTAGTCGATGTCGTCCAGCGGGATGGAGAACGCCCGGGCGCCCAGGCCGTGGACGGTCTCCAGCTTCGCCTTCAGCGCGGCGCGGTCCGCGGGGTCCGAGTAGCAGATGGACGCGCCCGGAGACACGGCGAAGGTGAACGCCACGTGGTTGGCGTTGGCCCGCTCGATCAGCCCGCCCAGCTCGGCGAGCTTGTCCGACGGGTACGGCTGACGCCACCTGTCCCGGTGGTACGGGTCGTCCTTCGGGGCGTACACGTAGGTGTTGGCCTTGACGTCGCCGTAGAAGTCCATCTGGTCCAGGCGCTCGGCCGGGGTCCACGGCGCGCCGTAGAAGCCTTCGATCGTGCCGCGCAGGGGCATGGAGGGATGGTCGCTGACGCGGGCGCCCGCGATGCTCCAGCCGCCGTCGGCGGTGCGGACGAAGAGCTGCCGCAAGGTCTGGACGGCGTAGTACTGCCCGGAGCCGTCCGTGCCGCCCAGCGCGACCTGCCGCTCCGGAGCATCAGCGGTCACCCGCAGCGCGTAGCCCTCCGCGTGGCCGGGAACGGTCGTGCCGGCGAGGGCCGCGGCGATGTCGGGCCTCGACGCGGGCCCCAGCCGTACGGTGAGCAGACCGCGCGCGCCGGCGTGACCCGGCGCCACGACGTCCACCCTCTCGGCTCCGTGGGCCCGCAACTCGCGTACGAGGCGGTCACGCGCGGCCCGGTCGGTGCGGTCGTCGGCGGCCACGAGGACCCGCCCGGTGACCACGGCGTCCTTTCCGGACCTGTCGATGGACTGGGGCGTGGGGGAGACGGGGGGAAGTGCGGCGGTGACGACGGGGACGGCGTGGGCCGGTTGCCCCAGGCCCGTCTGTCCGGCGACGAGCGCGACGGCGAGGAGCGGGGCACTGAGCAAGGAGCGAGGTCTCTTCACGGCTGCCTCCGGCGGGGGGAGAAGCAGGGCTCCCGAACGGGAGCCCTGCGCAACTGATGGAATTGACAAGGGTGTTGAGAGTTGCGAGCGATGCGCGCCGGCCGCCCGGCTCGACTCGTTCCGAGCCGAGCCGAGCGGCCGGTGGGTGGTTCAGTTGTGGAGGGTGATCGCGGTGTCGTCGATCAGGAAGTAGGTCGGGATGGACCCGTCCTCCGCGCTCGTGAACGTCAGGGTGACGTTCTGCCCGGAGACCGAGGCGAGGTCGAACGTCTTCTGGACGTAGCCGGTGCTCTTGTCCAGGTTGGAGTACGTGGCCAGGGTGGTGCCGTTGGCCGTGACGGTCATCTTGTCGTACGGGATGGTCGTGGTGCCCTCGTTGGTGACGACGCGCAGCCAGAAGCTGACCGTGGCCTTGCAGCCGTTGGGGATGGACACCGTCTGCGTCAGCGTGTCGGGGGCCGTGGAACCGTTGCCGCCCACCAGCGACTTCCAGGTGCCGGTGCGTGCCGGCAGCCAGGAGTTGTCGTTGCTGATGACGGGGCCGGTACCGGTCGCGCTCCAGGCGGTGACGCCGGACTCGAAGCCTGCGTTGCCGAGCAGCTGCGTCGTGGCGCAGGAGCTTGCGTTGTAGGTGAGCCAGGAGAACGAGACGACGTCGTAGGCCCCGGTGGAGTCCGTGACGGTGAGCGTGACGGTGGCGGTGCCGACCGTGCTGGGCGTGCCGGTGATCTTGCCGGTGGAGGTGTTGAGACTCAGGCCGGCGGGCAGGCCGGTGGCCGTGTAGGTCATCGCCCCGGTGTTGCTGCTGGTGGCCTGGACCTGCAGGCTCACCGCCGTACTGGTCGAGGAGACCTGGTTGCCGGGGTTGGTGAGCGTCACGCCCTGGGTGACGCGGGGGCCGACGTTGACCGCGGCCCAGGCGTTGCCGACGTTCTTGTAGGTGGGGCTGCTCGCCCCGTACAGGTCGGCGGCCGCCTGGAGGGTGGCGACGCGGGCGCCGGCGTAGTCGGTGTTGCTCGTCATGTAGGTGCTGAGCGCCCGGTACCAGATCCTCGCGGCGGCGTCTCGGCCGATCGGGTTGACCGGCAGGCCGTCGGAGGTCGGGCTGTTGTAGGCGAGGCCGTTGACCGTCTTGGCGCCGCTGCCCTCGGAGGCCAGGTAGAACCAGTGGTTGGCCGGGCCGGAGGACCCGTGGACGTCGATGCCGCCGATGCCGGAGTACCAGGAGTCCTTGGAATAGCCGTCCTTGGACGGCCGGTCCATGTAGCGCAGCGGCTTGCCGTCGAGGTCGATGTTGATCTTCTCGCCGATCAGGTAGTCACCGACGTCGGAGGAGTTGTTCGCCCAGAACTCCACCGCGGTGGCCAGGATGTCGGAGGTGGCCTCGTTCAGACCGCCGGACTCGAAGTCGTAGATCAGGCCGGCGGTGTTGGAGGTGACGCCGTGCGTCATCTCGTGCGCCGCGACGTCGATCGAGGTGAGCGGGTTGGTGTTGTAGTAGCCGTCGCCGTAGGTCATGCAGAAGCAGACGTCCCACCAGAACGCGTTGCGGTAGATGTCGCCGTAGTGGACGCGGGAGTACGCGGCGACGCCGTTGTTGCGGATGCCCGTGCGGGCATGGACGTTCTTGTAGTAGTCCCAGGTCAGCTGCGCACCATAGGCGGCGTCCACACCGGCCGACTGGTTGTGGCCGGGGGCGCCGGTGCTCCAGACGTCGTCGGAGTCGGTGAACGTCGTGCCGACGGGGATGTTGCCCCCGAAGGGGTCGTCCGTGGCGTGAGCGAGGTCGGTGGTCTTGTGGCCGCCGCGGGTGCTGTCGACCAGGCTGTAGTTGCCGGCGGACCCCGTGGTGTTGAGGGTGACCTGGCCGGCGTACTGGCTGTTGCCGACGCCGTTCTTGACGGCCTGGTACTCGAACAGCCGGGCGCCGGTCTTCGCGTCGGTGATGACGTGCAGTTCGGAGGGGGTCTTGTCGTGCTGCACGCCCCCGACGACGGTCTCCCAGGCCAGGGTGGGTCTGTCGGCGGCGGCCCAGACGACCTTGCGGACCGAGTCCGCCCTCGGGGACGTGGCGCCTTCGGACGTGGCGCGCCCCAGTGCGAAGGACTTCGCCGAATCGGCCGTCTTGACCGCGGTGGTGGAGGCGACGGCGACCGTCGCCCGGGTGGCCTTGGTGACGCTCTTGACAGCGCCGTCGGCCGCTGCGTGCACGACCAGGTCTCCGCCGAGGACCGGCAGGCCGGCGAAGGTGCGTTCGTAGCGGGTGTGCAGCGTGCCGTCGGCGTCCTTCAGGACGGACTTCGGCAGCAACTGCTCCTGCGCGCCCAGGCCCAGGGCATGGGCGGTGGTGGTGCGGTGCGCCTGCGCGTCGGCGAGCAGCGCCGCGTGCTGGGCCGGGGTGAGCTCCGCCTTCAGAGCGCCGGCTCGGGGCGCCGGACTGAGGGAGGCGGCCGGCGCTCGGGTGCCCGTGGCGGCGGAGGCCGGAAGTGCGGAGGCGGGAAGTGCGGAGGCGGGAAGCGCGGCGGCGACCATGGCGACGCTGGCTATCAGGGCACCCGCGGCGACGACTTTGCGGGGGGAAGGTCTCACAGTGAACTCCTAGGATGGCGGCCGAGAGGCTCGGCCGAACACCGGGCGGACGACGGAGCCCGCCCGGGGAACGGCGCCGATGTTCAGCGCTGGGGCATCGGTCGTGCGCGAAGTCAGGGAGCGACGGTGAGGGCGATGTCGTCGAGCAGGAAGGACGTCTGCATGGCGTAGTCCTCCGCGGCCGTGAACTTCAGGGTGACGCTCTGCCCGGCGAAGGCGGAGAGGTCGATGGTCTTCTTCGCGTAGTCGTTGTTCTTGTCCAGGTTGGAGTACGTGACCAGGGTGGTCCCGTTGGCCTGGACCTTCATGGTGTCGTACACGGTGTTCATGATCTCGTTGGTGTTGATGTTCAGCCAGTACGTCAGGGTGGTGGGGCAGCCGGCCGGGATGGTCACCGTCTGCGTGAGGGCGTCGGTCTTCGTGAAGCCGTAGCCGCCCATCCACGCCTTCCACGTACCGGTGCGCGGCTGCAGCTTGACGCCGTTGTCGATGATGCTGCCGGCGGGGGTGGAGGTCCACGCGGTGTCACCGGACTCGAAGCCGGGGTTGCCGAGCAGCTGCGCCGGGTTGCAGGGGCCGGGCGTGTAGATCTTCCACGTGAACGTGGCGGTGGAGGAGGCGTTGGTGGAGTCCGTGACCGTGACCGTGACGTTGCTGGTGCCCAGCGCCGTCGCGGTGCCGGAGATCAGGCCGGTGGAGGCGTTGATCGACAGGCCCGCGGGCAGGCCGGTGGCCGTGTAGGTCAGCGCGCCGGGGTTGGTGCTGATGGCCTGGACCTGCAGGCTCCCGGCGGTGTTGATCGCCGTGTACTGGTTGCCCGGGTCGGTGATCCTCACGCCCAGGGGGAGTCGGGCGCCGACGTTGACGGCGGCCCAGGCGTTGGCGGCGTGGACGTAGGTCGCGCTGCCGTTGCCGTACAGGTCGGCGGCGGCCCGGAGGGTGGCGAGGCGGGCGCCGGCGTAGTTGGTCGAGCCGGTCATGTAGGTGGTCAGCGCGCGGTACCAGATCTTCATCGCGGCGTCGCGGCCGATCGCGGTGACCGGCTGCCCGTCGAAGGTCGGGCTGTTGTAGCTGACTCCGTTGACCGTCTTGGCGCCGCTGCCCTCGGAGGCCAGGTAGAACCAGTGGTTCGCCGGGCCGGAGGAGTGGTGGACGTCGGCCTCGCTGAGGGTGGAGTACCAGTAGTCCTTGGACTTGCCGTCCTTGGACGGCTGGTCCATGTAGCGCAGCGGGGTGCCGTTCCCGCGGATGTCGATCTTCTCGCCGACCAGGTAGTCGCCGACGTCGTTGGCGTTGTTCGCCGAGAACTCCACCGCGGCGGCGAAGATGTCGGAGGTGGCCTCGTTCAGACCGCCGGACTCGCCGCTGTAGATGAGGCGGGCGGTGGCGCCGGTGACGCCGTGCGTCATCTCGTGGGCGGCCACGTCGATCGAGGTGAGCGGCTTGGCGTTGCCCGCGCCGTCGCCGTAGGTCATGCAGAAGCAGAAGTCGTCCCAGAAGGCGTTGACGTAGGCGTCGCCGTAGTGGACCCGGGAGTAGGCGGCCACCCCGTCGTTCCTGATGCCGCTGCGCGCATGGACGTTCTTGTAGTAGTCCCAGGTCACCTGGGCGCCGTAGTGCGCGTCCACGCCCGCCGTCTGCGTGTTGGCCGCCAGGCCGTTGCCCCAGACGTCGTCGGCGTCGGTGAACAGAGTGCCCTGCTGGCTGTCGTTGGTCGAGTGGCCCATGTCGTAGGTCTTGTGACCGCCACGAGGGGCGTCGTTCAGGGTGTAGCTGCCCGCGGATCCCGAGGTCCCGATGGTGACCTGGCCGCTGTACTGGCTGTTGCCGACGCCGGTGTGAATCTCGTCGTACTCGAAGATCTCGGCGCCGGTGGTCGCGTCGGTGATCACGTGCATCCGGCTGGGGGTGCCGTCGTGCTGGAGCCCGCCGACCACGGCCTCCCAGGCCAGGACCGGCTTGCCCGAGCCGGCCCAGACCACCTTGCGGACCAGGTCGGCCTTCGGGGCCTTCGAGCCCTCGTCCTTGGCCTTGGCCAGTGCGACGGCCTTCGCCGACTCTGCGCTCTTGGCGGCCTTCGTGGAGGCGACGCCGATCACGGCCTTGGTGTCCTTGGTGACGTCCCTGACGGTGCCGTTCGCTGCCGCGTGCACGATCAGCTCGCCGCCCAGGACCGGCAGTCCGGCGTACGTGCGGTCATAGCGCGTGTGCACCGTGCCGTCCGCGTCCTTGAGCACGGACTGGACCACCAACGCCTCCTGCGCACCCAGGCCCAGGGCCTTGGCCGTGGCAGCGCGCCCGGCCGTGGCGTCGGCGACCAGGGCGGCCCGCTCGGCCGGGCTGAGCCTGACCTGCAGCGCACCGGCCCGGGGCGTGGCGCCGGCGGAAGCGGCCTGCGCCCCCGCCGGGGCCGGAGAGCCGGCGTGCGCGGTGCCGGCCGGAAGCGTCGCCGCGACCATGGCGGCACCGGCTATCAGCACTCCCGCACTGACAGCCTTTCGGGAAGAACGTCTCACTCTGAGCTCCTTGACTGACGACCGAGGGTCTCGGCCGTTGAGGAATCGGGCGGCTCGGTCCGAGCCGCCTCGACGGAACCGACGAAGTGGTGCGCGATCAACTACCGCCGAGAGACTGCTCGTTGCGAGCACGTTCTCTGCGCCAGATTGCTCAGAAGAGTGCCATGGTTGCGTTAACTCGTCATTACGCCGACGCAGGTTGGCTGGAATCCACGCTTCCAGATGTCCTCTGTGGTCTGGACCTGGGAGTGGTCGCACCTATGGCACAGAACCATCGGCGCTGCGTAAGCGGGTCCGCGTGAAGGGATGGGGTCAAGCGGCCGGCTCGCACACTGCGGCAAGATGTCGCCATGCGCGTGTCCCGGCCGAAGTGCGCCGATGTGATGCGCATGGCCCAGGAGCCCCTGGACGCCGCGCTCAGTGGACGGGCGTCAGGAGTGGCAAGCGCCCCGCAGCACCCGACCGAGTGAGCATCCAACCTGACGGCGGATGAAGGGAGTTGGGGGACGACCGCACGGCACGAAAGTGACGAACCCTCGGACGGCTGCCGTCCGTCACACCCCCGCTCCGCCCGGCCTCGTCCCCCTCACCGCCGCGTGCCCCCCCACGGCACCGTCGACACTCTGGTCGTACCAAGAGGTCGGCCGTCCTACCCGCGCTTGGGGCCCGCCACCTGAACGTCGAGGAGCGCGGGAGATCACGGACGTCGTGCCACGAAGACGAACTCTCCCCCTGGGCGGTCGGGCGCATCGAGCACATCCATGCTGACCTTTCGGGATCGAGGGAATGTCCCGCATGGGTACAGACATGAGCGGGCGATCATGCGGGCGCCGTGTTCTTCGGCGTCGAACTTGGGCGGCCGGCTGCCGCGCGACCCGAGCTTCTTGCGGGTGCGCGCCTGGTCGGCCTTGTCCGGGATGGTGCAGCGGATACCGTGTCGACGCAGGTAGGCACGGTTCTTGCGCGACGCGTACGCCTGGTCGGCGCGGACCCGGTCGAGCCGGGTCCGCGGACGGCCCGAACCCGGGTGTGCGACGCGCACCTACCGCACACGTTTCCCGGATCACCGCCTCGGGCGGCCGCCGTCGCCGTCGGGGGCTTCGGCGAGTTCGGCGCGCAACTGGTTACGGGTGCGCACCAGAATCCGTCCAAGCATGTTCTTGCCGTTCCCGGTTCTGCCCCGACCCCAGTAGTGATCGGTGGTGGTGTCTTCGACGATCCCTTCGTCACCGGTGGACAGGAGAATGTCACGGATATCGGCATGCGTGCGGAACTTGGTTGCCACCGCACGGCGCATCACGTCGTCCTTGACCCGCTCCCAGTCCCTCCGCGGAGGTCTGAACGAGTCACGACCCAGCTCCGCCGCCCGAAGCGGCGTGCGCGCACGCCGGATGAGATCAGCGTGACGAGTTCCCTTGAACTTCTGCGCCTGGAAGTAGTGTTCCGCGGTTGGCCACCGCACCCCGTCGACGTCGAAGCCGTGATCGGAAAAGTTCGAGAAGCATCCATAAGGGACTTCGTCGGCGCCATAGAAGTAAATCGTCATGGGAACCTCACGCATGTCACGGAAACCCGCACCGTGTCAGGCATGCCCCAGCCTCCGCAACCAGATTTCTCTGCCATACCCGGACCTTCACGGCACCAACGACCCGGTGAACCTTCCCGGTCACAGCGCTGGAGACCCCGGCCCGAGCACGTACTCGCGGATCGCGAAGTCCGCCCCCTGGATTCGACGCTGAGACGTACAAGGAGCGCAATACCGTTGAGCCGTGCATCGTTCGGCTCTATCAATGGAGGGGGCCTGGCCATGCGAACCGACATGCTTGTCATCGCGTATCAGGCTGTACTCCGGCCGGCTGCCATCCTTGTCTGGGCCCGTCGATGACCAGGCATCACGACGCGCGCCGTGGAGCGGAGAAATACGGTGGTCCCGGCCTGAAGGCACCCATAGCATCCGCCTATGACCGAAGACATCAGGATTGCGGGCGACGAGCACGAAGCAGAGGCTGAAAGGGAGATTTCCTGGCGGGCGAAATCCGTCGGCCTCGCAGTACTCGACATAGACGACGCAGAGCTCATGCACAGCTGGCGATCCGATCCTGTAGTCGCCCACCAGATGGGCATCTGGCCACGCTCACTCACCGCCGTGCGCGCGCGCATCGAGCGCGACATCGAGGACGACGACCGCGACGACTTCCTGATCCTCCCTCCCGATGGCACCCCTGTCGGCTACGTCGCACTGACCGGCCAGAACATCGTCAACGGCACAGCCCAGGTCGAGCTGATGCTCGCTGCTCGGCATCGTGGGCAGGGCCACGCCACCGCTGCCCTCGACGCCGTGGTGGACCTCGCCTTCGGTGAACTCCCGATGTATCGACTCACGGCGGAAACCCACACCGACAACGCGCCCGCGCTCGCCGTCCTTGCCAAGTCCGGCTTCACCCAGGAAGGGATCAGCCGCGCCGCCTGCCTTCACCGCGGCCGCCGCCACGACCTCGCCGTGTTCTCGCTACTCCGCCCCGAGTGGGAAGAGCTGAACCGTCCTCGTGCCTGGGATGCCTGACCCGGGACGGCGTAGGGATCCCGCTCCGTGGACCGCCCCCTCGTCGAGCCGCCGAGAATCGGCTGGTCAGCGGCGGGTGGTGCTGACCATCCTGTCCCCATGGGAGACAGAGCCAACGTCATCGTGGTCCGCGAGAACGGAACGCACGAGCTGTACCGGACTGGCTGGGCGGTAGGGATCGACCTCGACCTGCTGGACGGACCGGAGGCCGTGCTCGCCATGCTCCCCGAACTCCATCAGGACGACTGGTGGTTGGACGAGGAATCGGCCCAGGGCGGAGTGCTGCTCGACCTCGGCCAGAAGGTCCTGCTGTTCTTCGCGTGGGAGGGGCCGAGCACCGAGCTCCGGCACCGTGCGTCCACCTTCGAGCTGATCCGGGCGGCGTGGCAGGGCTGGAAGGTCCGCTGGTTGTACGACGGCGCGGCTGAGCTGCGTAAGTACGTCGGACTGGATCCGGAGTACGTCCGCCGGCCCGGATCCGCCCTCTCCACAGCCCCGTTTCTCGCCCCCGACGACGAGGACCTGGCAGGGCCGGACCCGGGCGATGTGGTGGTCACCGTCGGTACCGTCGGTACCGTCGGCACCGACCACTGCCACGTCGCCTCCGGCGCCTTCGACCACCCCGTTCGTGAGGGTGCCTCCCTGCTCGACCGCCTGGCGGATGCCCCCGAGCACGGAGTGTGCCGCCTGCACGTGAACTCCGGCATCCACCTGGATCCGGAACGCCACCGCCTGGGCTGGTGGTCCCTCGCCTCCTCCACGCAGGCGTACGAGATACCGAAACTGTGGTCGGGCTGGACAGTGGAGTTCTGGCAGGACGACTGGGAACGGCACGTCCGGGCCTCCGGCGGCCGCTTCTCCCCGGCACCGTTCGACCCCGCGGGGGAGGAGGCCAGGGCCGCGGTGCTCGCAGAGGCCGAGGAGCGCAGGATCCAGCGGGCCCGTCACCGCGCCCAGGTCACCCACCTCCGCACCGCACCGGCCCCGCCGGCCGGCTGATCCTCCGCAGGCGTGACTACGCGCGCGCCGGCTACGCAGGGGCCCGAAGCCCTGCGGCGACTGCCGGGCCTCTTCCGACTCCCGGCCCGGCGTTCCCGCCCGGCGGACTGACCTTCGTACACCGGCTTCCACCCACCGACGACTGCCATCGGCTCACGGGCTGTCGGCGGTCCCGCCGGAGGTCCTCGTCAGCGGCGCCCGTATCTGGCCGCCATCGTGTGGAACACCTTCTTCGGTTCCCAGCGCCTCTCGTCGAGCACCCGGACGACGCCGTAGGAGCCGAGGTCCAGCTCCCCGGGCCTGCTGTACCCGGCGAAGGTGAACCAGAACGCGGAGTCCACACCTTCGTCCTCGAAGACGTCCAGCAACTCGACGAGGTAGTGCGCCTGTTCGTCTTCGTCCGGGACCGCGCCGTCCGGCACCTGCCAGGCCATGCCGCCACGCTCGCCCGCGCCCCGGTACGCACAGGTTCCGTACTCGGTCACCGCGACGGGCTTGCCGTGCGCGAGGTGTCCACGCAGCTCGTCCCGGAAGTGGTCGGCGTTGTAGGCGGCCCGGTAGGCATCGATGCCGACGAGGTCGAACGCGGTCCAGTCGACGAACTCCCAGGGACCCGAGGCGTAGGTCACCCGACCGCCGAAGTGCGTCCGCACGGTCGCGGCGACCTGGGAGAGGAAGTCGTTGAGGCGTTCCTGAACGGGTCCGAGGGAGGACCACCACTCCATGTCGGCGGCGGCCATGGCCCGCATGCGGTCGCCGTAGGTGTCGCCCGGAAGGAAACCGCCGCAGAACGCGCTGATCTCGCAGCCGGCGACGAACACCACATCGGCACCTGCCCTCCGTACGGATTCGGCCCGAGCCGCGCAGTCGGCGAAGAACGGGAGCAACCGGTCGCGGGGAAGGTCCACGGGGAACGGGGCGAACCAGACCTCAAGGCCGGCCTCCGCGGCGAGCCGGGCGGCGATGCTCAACCGTTCGGGCTCTCTTCCGGAGACGCGAACGGCGTCGCAGTGGAGAACCTCGGAGATCACCGCCATGTCCTGTGCTGATCGGTCTCGACTTGTCAGAGATGCTTGCGTCCCCCTATTCGATCTTCGCCGTCCTCGCCGGAACCGGCCTGCTCGTCGACGGCGCGCGAAGGATCATCCGGCTCCGACGTCCCGGCGCGGGTACGTCGAGCGTTGGCCCGGCAGCTCGACGAAGCCGGCCAACGGGTTCCGCGAGCCGAACTCGCGTCAGTCATGCGCATGTTGGCCGGAGAGCCGATCCCGCCGTGGCGCCCCGTGCACGTCGAAGACCCGGAAGAAGCCCGCGCGGGTGCCCGGCGTCGCGGCGGCCCGCGCGGCGGGAATGCGAGCCTTCGGCTACGCAGGCGGTCCGACCCCCGCCGAACGACTCGAAGGCCCGGGCACCGTCGTCTTCGACGGCATGCGCGAACTGCCGGCCTTGCTCAGCGGGCGGGCTCGGACCTGATCGCCGCCGCGTCGACCGTCCTGACCCGCCGGCGGTACTGCTCGGAATCCTGATGTCCGATCGTGGCGACCGCCGGTGGTGTCGGCATCGGCCCCGGGAGGAGGAGGGGCGCGGAATACGGTCGTTGGTGGACTCTCGCTCCACCAAAGGCGTGGGGGTGATTCCGAGTGGGTGGTGGGGCGTGCGGGGTTCCTCCATCAGCGGATGACGGGGAGGGGGCGGGTCCCGAGGATCGGTGGTTGTTCGGCTGAGGAGGCCGAGTGCATCCCAGGCCCTTGGGGGAGAAGTGAACGAGTACGCAGCACCCCGTCGCATATCCGTCTTCGACACCACGCTCCGCGACGGTGAACAAGCGCCGGGCAACGCGATGAACCCGGAGCAGAAGCTCGAACTGGCCCAGCTGATCGCCGGGTTGGGGGTGGACACCATCGAGGCGGGCTTTCCCGCCTCGTCGCCCAGCGACTTCGAGGCGACCCGGCTGATCGCGCGGCATCTGACCGGGACCAAGTTCGCCACGTTCTCGCGGACGACTCGCCGGGACGTCGAGATCGCCGTCGAGGCCGGCGGAGTCGACAACCACCAGGTGCAGATGGTGGCCACCGGCAGCCAGATCCACCTGTCCCACAAGCGGGGCATCACCCGGCAGGCGGCGGTGCGGGAGGTGGTGGACACGGTGAGGTTCGCCGTGTCCCTGGGCGTCACCGACATCGCCGTCGGCATCGAGGACGCCAGCCGCGGTGAGGACGACCTGCTGCGGGCGCTGACCGAGGCGGCCGTGGACGCGGGAGCGACCTGCATCATCCTGGCCGACACGACGGGATGCCACACTCCCGAGGAGTTCGGCACCCTCATCGGCAAGATCCGCCGATGGGCGCCGCACCCCATCAAGGTCTCCACCCACTGCCACAACGACTTCGGTCTGGCGACCGCCAACACGCTGGCCGGCCTCGCGGCCGGCGCGGACGAGATCCAGGTCGCGCTCGGCGGCATCGGCGAGCGGGCCGGCAACACCTCGCTGGAGGAGGTCGCCGCCGTCCTCGCGTACAAGACCGAGCTGCTCGGGATGACCACGGGCGTCCGCCTGGAGGCCATGTACGCGGCGTACAACCGGCTGCGCGAGATCATCCGCCTGGAGGAGCCCCGCAACAAGCCGATCTTCGGCAAGTACGTCTTCGGCACCGCCGCCGGGATCCACCAGCAGGGCATGCTGAGCGACCCGAGCACCTACGAGTACGTCGAGCCCGCGCGCTTCGGCCGCGAGCGCTCGCTGCTGATCGGGCGCCACTCCGGGCGGACCGTGCTGCGCCACCTCATCGAGCAGCTCGACGTGGACGTCGACGAGACCGAGCTCGACGAGCTGTACCGCGTCCACATCGCCGAGCGGGAGCAGGGCGACTGCGAGGACCTGTCGGTCGTACGCGAGCGGCTCGCCCTGGAGCTCGGCACGCGCCTGGCGGTGGCAGCGGCGCGATGAGGTACGCCTATCTGGGCCCGGAGGGCACCTTCACGGAGTCCGCCGTCCGGCGGCTCGCGCCCTCCACCCGGCAGACCGCTCCCTTCCCCACCGTCCCGGCGGCGGTGGAGGCCCTGCGGTCCGGCAGGTTCGCCAGGGCCGTGGTCCCGCTGGAGAACTCCGTCAGCGGCGTGGTCCCGCCCACGCTCGGGGAACTCGTCGCGCACGCCGGGCAGCTCAGAATCGATGCCCAGGTGACGATCGGGGTCACCTTCGCCTTGATGGCGGCCGAGGGAACGAGACTGTCCGACGTACGGCGGGTGGTGAGCCATCCGCACGCGCTCGGCCAGTGCCGCCAGTGGGTGGAGCGGCACCTGCCGCACGCGGAGACGGTCATCGCCGACTCCACCGCGGCGGCCGCCGTGGCACTGGCGCAGGGCGGGGCGGCCACCGACGCCGCGATCGCCGCCCCTGAGACCGCCGCACGCTACGGGCTGAGCGTGCTGGCCCACGACATCGGCACGCGCCGCGACGCCATGACACGTTTCGTGTCACTGCGCCGCAGCGGCCCCGACGGGCCGCCGACCGGACAGGACCGCACCGCGTTGCTGATCACCTCCGACCGCTCGGATCCCGGCGTGCTCACCGGCGTGCTCGGCGAGCTGAGCCGGCGGCAGGTGTCCATCGCCTGGATCCAGTCCTGGCCCCGGCTGACCGCGCGGGGGCGCTACCACTTCCTGGTCGAGGTCGACCGGCACCTCGCCCATCCGGGCCTGGCGGAGGCCGTCGAGGCGATGCGCAGGAGCGTCGACTCGCTGAGCCTGCTGGGGAGTTATCCGTACATCGTCGACCGTGAGGTCAAGGGGGAGAAGGCAGCCGCATGAGTGCGACGCGCATCGCTGTGATCGGCAGCGGGCCCAGAGGAATGATGGTGCTCGAGCGGCTCGCGGCCCGGCTCGGGGAACACCCGGGCCCGCTGGACGTCCGCATCTTCCTGGTCGACGCGGTGGAGCCGGGGGCCGGGCAGGTCTATCGGACCGACCAGCCCGACTGGTTCCTGATGAACACCGTGGCGGGGCAGTGCTCCGCGTACTCGGGCGAGCCGGACGGCGGCCCGGCACGGGCCGGGGCCGGCCCGTCGTTCGGCCAGTGGTGGGAGTCCGTCGGGGACTACCCCGGCCCGGACAGCTACGCGCCGCGCGGGCAGTACGGCAGGTACCTGCGCTCGGTGCTCGACGCGGTGACGGAGTCCCTGCCGGCCGGCGTACGGCTGCGGAGCATCAAGGAACGCGTCGAGGACGTCGTACGGCTCGACGGCCGCTACCGGATCGCCCTGTCGGGCGGCGAGCGGCTGGACGTCGACCGGGTCGTTCTGGCCACCGGGCACTCCAGGCACCGGCTCACCGGGCGGGAGGGCGGCCTCGCCGACCTCGCCCGGCAGCACCCGGAACTCCGCTACATCCAGGGCGAGTCGGCGGCCGACATGCCGCTGGACGAGATCGCTCCGGGCTCCGGCGTCGGCGTCATCGGGCTCGGTCTGTCCTTCTACGACGTGATGGCGGCCCTCACCGTCGGACGCGGCGGCCGGTTCGCCCCGGGCGAGGGCGGCACGCTCGTCTACCACCCCAGCGGCGAGGAGCCGGTGATCGTGGCCGGATCGCGCAGCGGAATGCTGCTGCCGGCCCGGGGCCGGAATCAGAAGCCGCCCCAGTACTCCTACCGCCCGGTCCTGTTCACCCCGGGGCGGATCCGGTCCCACCAGCCCCGCGGCCCGCTCGACTTCACCCGCCACGTCCTCCCGTGGCTGAAGGCCGAGATCGAGCTGGTGTACTACGGAACGGCCTTGCGGAGCGGCTTCGGCGGCGAGGTCGCCGACCGGTTCGTCGCCGGGGTGGAGCTCGCCGCCGAGCAGGGCGTGCCCTCCGTGGAGGCCATCGCCGCACGCCTGGGACCGCCCGGCGTGCCGCCGATCGACATCGACGCGCTCGCCCGGCCCTTCGCGGACCGCGCCTTCGCGGACCCGGAGGACTTCGGCCGGGCGCTCCGCGAGGAGATCGAGCGGGATCTCGCGCATGCCGAAGTGGGCAACGTCGCCTCGCCGCTCAAGGCCGCGCTCGACGTCATGCGCGACACCCGCTGGGTCCTCCGCGAGCTGGTCGACTTCTCCGGGCTGACCGGGCGCTCGCAGAAGGAGGACTTCCTCGGCTGGTACGTACCCAGGGCCTCGTTCCTCGCGGCAGGGCCGCCGATGGAGCGCCTCCGGCAGGTGCTCGCCCTGCTCGACTGCGGGCTGCTCCGCATCGTCGGGCCGCGGACCCGCTTCGACGGCGATCCGGCCGAGGGCGTGTACGTGGTGTCCTCGGCCCAGGTCCCCGGCTCCGCCGTGCCGGTGACGACGCTGGTCGACGCGCGGATTCCCAGCCCCGACCTGCTCGGCGACCTCAGCCCGCTCACCGCGAGGCTGCGCGAGTCCGGCGCGTGGACGAGCTACGTCAACCGCAGCGGCGGCGCCGGTTACGACACCGGCGGCGTCGCCGTGACCAAGAGTCCGTTCCACCCCGTCGCCGCCGACGGCGGAATCGACGAGGACATGTACGTGCTCGGCATCCCCACCGAGCACACCCGGTGGTTCATGCAGGTCGGCAGCAGCCGGCCGGGCATGTGGAGCGACTTCGTCCATGACGCCGACGCGATAGCGGCGCACGCGCTGCGCCCCGTGGCCCGGGTCGACGTGTCCCGGGCGCAGACGCCCGAGTTGGTCGGCTCGGGCGTGGAGAAGGCAGGCGAGCGATCGCCGGAGAGGAAGGTGGGATGAGCATGCGTGTCGCACAGCGGTTCTCGAATGTGGAGCGGTCCGCGACCGTCGCCCTGCTGGAGACGGTCCAGCGGCTGCGTCGGGAGGGCGTCGAGGTGCTCGACCTCAGCGGCGGCGAACCGGACTTCCCCACGCCGGAGCCCGTGGTCGCGGAGGCCGTGTCGGCGCTGCGGGGCGGAGACACCCACTACACCCCGAGCCGGGGCGTTCCCGAGCTGCTGCGGGCCGTGGCGGACAAGCTGGCCGTCGAGAACGGCGTCCATGTGGATCCGGCCACCGGCGTCATCGTCACCCCCTCGGCCAAGCAGGCGCTGTTCACCGCGCTGATGACCGTGCTCGACCCGGGTGACGAGGTCATCGTGCCCACACCGGCCTGGGTCAGCTACCCGGCGATGGCAGGTCTGCTCGGCGCCCGCGCGGTCGCGGCCGAACTCCGCGCGGAGGACGGATTCAGGCTGTCGCGGCGGGTCCTGGAAGGCCTGGTGACGGACCGCACCCGGGCCCTGGTCGTCAACACGCCGGCCAATCCGACGGGACACGTGCTCGACCGCGAGGAGGCCGAGGAGATCGTCGCGTTCGCGGTCGAGCACGACCTCGTCCTCGTCGTCGACGAGATCTACGAGAAGATCGTCTACGACGGCCGCGTCCACCTCAGCCTGGCGAGCCTGCCCGGCGCCGCGGAGCGGACGCTCACGGTCAACGGCTTCTCCAAGGCGTACGCGATGACGGGCTGGCGCCTCGGCTACCTGGCGGGGCCCGAACCGCTGATCTCCCAGGCGCTCAAGGTCCAGGAGCACACGGTGAGCTGCGCCGCGTCGTTCGTGCAGCGCGGAGGTGTGGCGGCGCTGACCCGGACGACCGACGACGTGGCGGCGATGCTGAAGGAGTACACGGTGCGCCGGGACATGACGGTCTCCGCCCTGGACGCGCTGCCCGGTGTCACCTGCGCCTCCCCCGAGGGCGCGTTCTACGCCTTCGCCGACATACGGGGGACGGGGCTGTCGTCGGCCGCCTTCGCGCAGCGGCTGCTCGACGAGGCCGCGGTCACCGTGGCCCCGGGCTCGGCCTTCGGCGCGGGCGGCGAGGGGTACGTACGACTGTCGTTCGCGGCGTCCCGCGAGGTGCTGCAGGGCGCGGCGGAGCGGCTCCGGCGCCTGGCCGCCGAGTGGGCGGGCAACTGACGGGAGTCGCTCCGCACGCCGGGAGGCCGGCAGCCCGGCTTCGGGGCTGCCGGCCTCTCGGCGTATCCGGCGTATCTGGTGCATCCGGCGTATGAGGCGTCGACCCGGCCCGCGGACGTCGTCGGCCTGTTCCGTCCTGTTCGCGGGGGGACTTCAGGCCACTTCGACAGGCCTGGCCGGTGCGACGGGCAAGGCTTCCCCCTCCGTGGTGCAGGACCGCTGGAACAGCAGCACGGCCTCCAGCCGGTTGCGGGCGCCGAGCTTGGTCAGCGCGTGGGAGATGTGGCTCTTCACGGTGGCGGGCGAGACCCTGAGGCGGACCGCCGTCTCGGCCGTCGACATGCCCTCCGTGAGGTTGCGCAGCACCTCCTGCTCGCGGGAGGTGAGGGTGTGGAGGAGATCCTTGGCGCCCGCCGAAGTGGGGGCCGGTGCGGCGCCGGAGGGACGGGCGTACAGGGTGCGCAGCTCGGGGGAGAGCACCGTGTGGCCGGAAGCCACCGCACGGATGGCCGTGGCGAGTTTGGCGACGTTGATGTTCTTCACCAGACATCCGGTGGCGCCGGCCGCGAAGAAGGCGTCGAGGCGCCGCTGGGTCCATCCGGTGCCGACGACCAGCACCCGCACCCGGCGCAGGTCCAGTTGGCGGATCAGGCCGGTGGCGTCCTCCCGGGGGGCCACCGCCAGGACGGCCACGTCGACGCGGTCGAGAGGCCACTGCCGCAGCGGTTGCTGGTTGTTCACGCCGCCCACCACGTCGAGGTGGGCCGACGCGCCGAGGACGCGGGTCAGGACGTGACGGGAGATCGGGTCGTGATCCGCGACCAGCACGCGAGCTGTGTCGTCTTCGGCGTGCTCCGCGCCGAAGAGATCACGTTCCAGAGACATGAGGTGCGCCCTTCGTCAGATTGTTCGATGCCTGCCGAACAAGCCTAAAATCGAGAACGCTGTTCAGCAATGATGAACAGCGTTATGGCCAAATCTGAGCGCTCCACGGTCGACCCTCGGGCACGGATGGGTGAAAACCCTCCATTTCCAAGGTGATCGCCTTGATCCTTCCTTGGTCTGTCGTTTGTTGACGCCCGACAGAGTCCCCACCTACGGTCGGGAATCGGGGGCCGCCCGCCATCGCCGTCGGGTGCAGGGCTTCCGTGTGCCGCTGCAGCGGAGGGGGAAGCATGCAGGACGATGCGCTGGCCAGGGCGTGGCTCCGAGGGTTCGCGCGGGCCGTCGAAGAGGGCGAGGACAGGCTCACCGCTCTCGATTCCGCGATCGGGGACGGCGACCACGGCATCAACATGCGCCGGGGCGCGTCCCACGTCCGACGCATGCTGCTGCGGGACCAGGTGCCGGGCACCGCGGGCGAACTGCTCGACGAGGCCGGCCTGTTGCTCCGGGACCACGTAGGAGGATCCGCCGGGGTGCTGTACGGCAGCGCCTTCCAGGCGATGGGTGCCGCGCTCCCGGGCGACCGGGCCGGTGCGGTCCGGCTCGGCGACGCGCTGCAGGCGGGACTCGACGCCGTCGTCAGACTGGGAGCCGCGGTCGCGGGCGACAAGACCATGGTCGACGCCTACGCGCCCGCCGTGACGGCGTTCCGCGCGGTGTGCGCGCGGGGCGGTGACCTGGGAGAGGCCGCGACGGCCGCCGCCGCGGCCGCCAAGACGGGCGCCCGGTCGACCGTCCCGATGCAGGCGCGCAAGGGCCGTGCCTCGTACCTCGGTTATCGCAGCGTCGGCCACCTGGACCCCGGTGCCGCCTCCACGGAGATGCTCTTCAGATCACTCGCCACGGAGGTGACGGCCGGCCCGGACCCGGAGTTCTCCTACGTGCGGATCGCCTGCATGCCCGGAGTGTGAACGCGAGCCCGCGCTCGGGGCCGTGACGCGGGCCCGCCCCTTCCCGGACCTTGGAGGATCCTCGGCTGTCCGAGACCCCGAAGGAGCCCAGGCCTCCCGGGACCCCGAGGAGCACAGATCGTCCCGGACCCTGACCAGGCCTCCTCCGTCACGCTCCGACGCCCGGCCGGGGAGGAGGCCCCCACGCACCCACCACGGTGAACGCCTGCTGGGCGTTGAGCCGTGGATCGCGCGGCGGGGTCGCGCGCTCGGCCACCCGGTCCGCGTCGCCGAACCCCCAGGCGCATTCCGTCACCGAGTCCGGGGTGGTCGGCAGCCGCAGTCCCGCGGCCACTCCGCCCGCCTCGACGACGGCCCGCTGGAAGGCGACGACCTCCTCGATCACCATCGACACCAGCTGGGACCGGTGGCCCGAGAGGGCGGTGAACGTGTTGCCGCCCATCGGGTCGCACAGCCACGCCGAGGGATGCCCGGCCCGCCGCACGGCGGCCACGAGACGGGGCAGCTCCGACGCCGCACGGTTGACGCCCATCCGCGAGACGAGCGTGAGGCGGCCTGGCGTCCGATCGGGATCCAGCACGCGGCACAGGCGTACGAGCTCATCGGGAGTGGTGTGGGGGCCGACCTCGCAGGCGATCGGGTTCGCGACCCGGGCCAGCAGCCCGGCCCGCGCCCCGTCCGGCCGGAGGGCGTGTTCGCCGAGCCACGGCAGGTGCGTGGACGCCAACAGGGGTCGGCCCGTCGGCGTGCGCCGAAGGAAGGGCAGCTCGTCGTCGGGCGCCAGAACCTCACGGCTCGTCCACAGGGGATCCCCGGAGGGCCGGAGGCCGTGGTTCGCACGCTCCCGGGCGATGCGTAACACCGGTCTGCCGCTGTTCACCCGCATGATCCCCGCCAGCGCGTCGAGGAGGCCCGCCTCGCGGGCGACGGCCGAGCGGTCGCCCCCGAGGCGAGTCCCGGCCACGGGGTCCCCGGCCTGGAGCACCTGGTACTCGCCGGCGGCGGCCCGGGCCAGCAGCAGCCGGAGGGTCTCGATCTCCTCCCGGGTGACCGGATCCGGCGGCACGGCCGGCTCGGCCCGCAGCGTCGCGGCGTCCGCCGGGGAGTCGGGCGAGGGCACGGTCAGAGCTCCGCCGGCCCGGCGGCGGGAGTCCCGGCGACCAGGTCGGGGCGCAGCGCGGCCGCGCCGTGCAGGTAGACGTGCGCGGCCGAGGCCCGCGGCCGGGAGGAATGGGTGTGGATCAGGACGCGGACCGCGCGCGGACTGCCGCCCGGTACGTCGATCTCGCTCGCGCACATCAGCGGCACGTCCACGAACCCCATCTCCCGGGCGGCGCGGGCCGGATACGCGGCGGTGAGGTCAGGGCTGGCGGTGAACCAGATGCTGATCAGGTCGGCCGGGTCGAGCGCGTTGCGGGTGACGATTTCCCGGAGCAGCTCGGTGGTGGCCCGCACGATCTCGTCCGGATCGTTCGATGCCGCCTGGGTGGCACCGCGCAGCGCCAGCACCCGGGACGCGGGTGGCGCGGCCGTCGGGCCCGTGGGCTCGACGGCGGGGTGTCCGTTCACTTCACGATGTCCGTTCACTTCTTCTCCGGGGATGCCGACGGGCGGATCGAACAGGCGCGGAACGCGGTGTCATCCTGTTCGGCCCCGGGCGCCCCCGTCATCCACCGACGGAGGACCCGACCGGCCGCCTCGGCCCGGTCGCGCGGAAGGTGGAGCGCCGTGCACCGGCGAAGGAGGCCTCCACCATCGGCCGATGCCCCGGCACGGCGCGTGCCAGGAGCATGGCGGCCATGGGTTCAACGCTTGCGCAAAAGGTCTGGGCCGACCACACGGTCCTCAAGGGCGAAGCAGGGGGAGACGACCTGCTGTACGTCGATCTCCACCTGCTCCACGAGGTGAACACGCCGGCGGCGTTCGACGGCCTGCGGGCGGCCGGACGCACCGTGCGGCGCCCCGAGCTGACGGTGAGCACCGAGGACCACAACGTGCCCACCACCTCGCCCCTCGACGGATTCGACGACCCCGCGGGCCGCCGGCAGTCCGTCCAGCTCCGGGACAACTCCGACGCCTTCGGGATCCCGATGTACCGGCGCGGTGACGAGGAGCACGGCATCGTGCACGTCGTCGGTCCCGAACAGGGCCTGGTCCGGCCCGGTATGACGGCCGTGTGCTGCGACTCGCACACCACCACCCTGGGAGCGTTCGGAGCCATCGCGTTCGGCATCGGCACCAGCCAGGTGGAGCACGTACTGGCCACGCAGACGCTGTGGACGCGGCGGCCGCAGGACATGGCGGTCAACGTCACGGGCACGCTCCCGGCGGGCACGACGGCGAAGGACCTGGTGATGGCGCTGATCGCGGCCATCGGCACCGGCGGCGGCCAGGGGCACATCATCGAGTACCGGGGTCCGGCCGTCGAGGCGCTGTCGATGGAAGGGCGCATGACCCTGTGCAACATGTCGGTGGAGGCCGGCTCCAAGGCGGGGCTCGTCGCCCCCGACGAGACGACCTTCGCCTACCTGCGCACCCGCCCCGGCATGCCGCAGGGCGCGGAGTGGGACGCCGAGGTCGCGTACTGGACCTCCCTGCGCACCGACCCGGACGCGCGGTTCGACAAGGAGGTCACCCTCGACGCCTCGGCGATCCGGCCGTACGTCTCCTGGGGAACCAATCCGGCACAGAGCCTGCCGCTCGACGGCCGCGTGCCCAGCCCGGCCGACTTCGACACCGCCCCGCAGCGAGCGGCGGCCGAACGCGCCCTCGACTACATGGACCTGAAGCCGGGCAGCCGGTTGACGGACATCGGAATCGACACCGTGTTCGTGGGCTCCTGCACCAACGGCCGCATCGAGGACCTGCGCGCCGCGGCCGACGTGCTGCGCGGCCGCCGGGTCGCCGACGGGGTCCGCATGCTGGTCGTACCCGGCTCCGCCGCGGTGCACCGGCAGGCCGTGGACGAGGGGCTCGACCAGGTCTTCACCGGTGCCGGCGCGGACTTCCGCCCCATCGCCGGCTGCTCCATGTGCTGCGGTCTCAACGAGGACCGGCTGCGGTCCGGACAGCGCGCCGTGTCGACCAGCAACCGCAACTTCGAGGGCCGGCAGGGCAAGGGGGCGCGCACGCACATCGCCTCCCCGGCGGTGGCCGCGGCCAGCGCCGTCGCCGGCCGGATCACCGCACCCACCGACCTGTGAGGCCACGCACCTACATGGAACAGTTCACCGTGCACGTCGGTACGGCGCTGCCGCTCCGGCGCAGCAACGTCGACACCGACCAGATCATCCCCGCCCGCTTCGTCCCCTACTTCAGCCCGACCGGCCAGGGCAACGGCCTGTTCGGGGACTGGCGGGACGACCCGGCGTTCCCCGCGAACCTGCCCCAGTACCAGGGCGCGACCGTCCTCGTGGCGGGCAACGAGTTCGCCACCGGATCCTCCCGGGAGTCCGCCGTCTGGGCCCTGCAGAAGTCCGGATTCCGGGCCGTGATCGCCGCCAGCTTCGGCGACATCTTCCGCGAGAACGCCCTCATGCGCGGCCTGCTGCCCGTCGTGCTGCCCACGGACGCCGTGGAGCGGCTGTGGGAGCTGACCGAGGCGGACCCGACCACGCCGGTCACCGTCGACCTGGAGCGGCGCCAGGTCCGCTTCGCCGACCGGACCGAGACCTTCCGGATCAACGAGGGCGCACGCGACCGGCTGCTGCGCGGCGCGGACACCATCAGCGACACCCTGCGCCACGAGGCGGAGATCAGCGCACACGAGCGACGGCGCCGCCCGCTCCTGCCCACGACGACGAGGAGCGGCCGATGACCCGCCGACCTGCCCTGCTGGTGCTCGACCTCATCAACGAGATCGCCCACCCCGACGGGAAGTACAACGACGTCTGCCTCGACCAGATCGAGAGCCGGGGCGTCCTCGGACACGCCCGCCGCGCCATCGACCAGGCCCGCGAGCGCGGCATACCGGTGGTCTACGTGGTCGTCGGCTTCTCCCCGGGCCTCCCGGACTGGTCGCCGGTGTCGCCGCTGTTCAGCGAGGCGGCCGACGGCGACCGGCTGATCCTGGGGACCTGGGGCACCGAGGTGCACGACTCCCTCAAGCCCGAGGCCCACGACCCGGTCATCGCCAAGCGCCGGATCAACCCCTTCCTCGGGACGCACCTCGAACTGACCCTCCGGTCCCTCGGCGTGGACACGCTGCTGCTCACCGGGGTGACCACCGACCTCGTCATCCTCTCCACCGCCCGCGAGGCCCACGACCTGGACTTCCACGTGGAGGTACTGGAGGACGCCACCGCGACCTCCAGTCCGGAACTGCACGAGGCGGCGCTGACCCTGCTGCGCCGCACCGCCGAAGTCACCACGGTGGACGCGGCGTTGGGGCGGGACCGGGCCGCCGACGACAACGAGACCGAAGAGAAGGTGTGACACCGATGCAGCCGTTCTACCTCATGACCGACCGGGAGAAGGACGAACTGTACGGGGTTCTCGAGACCATCGACACCAACCCGTACGACGACTACCACGCCTTCTCCGCCGCCGTACGGCGGGCGACGGACGGCAACGTCCCCGCGTCGCTGCTCCGGGCCGCCGAACGGATCAGGACGGAGCGGGAGGCGGGCGTCTCCGACACGCACGTGCTCCGCAACTGCCCGGTGGACAAGGACCTTCCCGAGCTGGGGCACGACGACCCGCAGGCGGACAAGTACGCCCACAAGGCGACCTTCGTCGGCGAGGGCTTCCTCGAGCTCGTGGCGCAGCTGACCCGCACCCCTGTGATGGCGTACGCGACCCGCTTCAACGGCGACTTCTTCACCGACGTGTACTCCATCAGCAAGTACCACGGGAAGCAGACCGGATACAGCGACGGCGAGCTCGTCTACCACAACGACCGCACCGCGCACCCCGTCCGTGCCGACTACATCAGCCTGCTGGGCATGCGGTGCCCGGTGCAGGAGTACACCTGCACGAGCCTCGTCGAGGCCCGCACGCTGCGCGCCGGACTGTCCGGGGACGCCCTGCGCGTCCTGGGGGAGGCGCACTTCGTCACCCCCTTCGACGTGGTCTCCCGGGACAACAACAGCAGCCTGACCCTCTCGGAGAAGCACGCGATCTTCCAGGGCGACTACGGCATCCGCTACCTGGACACGCACACCACGGTGGCGCCGGACGCTCCGGGCGAGGCCAAGGACGCCCTGATCGCGCTGAAGAACGCGCTCACCCGCGCGGAGAAGAAGCGGCACCGCATCCTCGAGGGCGACCTGCTGATCTTCGCCAACCAGAACGGGCTCCACAGCCGCGAGCTGATCGAGGTCAACGACCCCGAACGGTCCCGCTCGCGCTGGCTGCTGAAGACGTACACCCTGCGCAGCCAGGCCGTCGCGGACGGCTTCGCGGACCGCTGGGTGGAAGGCGTGGCCGGCCGGGTCGGCGACTGACCGCCGGGCGGACGGCGGGATCCGAGGGGCAGGTGCGCGGGAGGTGTTCCCGCGCACCTGCCCCTCGCCTTCGCGCGTCCGCAGGGGGTGAAGGCCGAGGTCAGTCGGTCACGCGCCAGGCGACGCCCCGGCCCGCCCCGAGCTCGCGGGAGAGCAGCGTCGCCACATCGCGTACGGCGATGGCGTGCCGCTGCCGGTTCGCCTTGGACAGGAGCCGCTCGACGGGACCGAGGATGCCGATCGCCCCGGCCGGTTCGCCGGACCGGTCGAACACCGGCGAGGCGATGCAGGCCTCGCCGAGCGTGCTCTCCTGCTCCTCCAGCGCGTAGCCGGTCTGCCGGATCGCCTCCAACTGGTCCGCGAGGACCACCGGGTCCACCACGCTGTGTCCGGTCAGCCGGGCCAGCTCGCCGTCCAGCAGGTCCTTCTGCCGCTGTGCGGGAAGGAACGAGACGAGGGACTTGCCGAGCGCGGAGGTGTTCCACGGAACGCTGGCGCCGATGTCGGGGATCTGCACCCCGCTGCGGGGCCGGAAGGCGTGGTGGACGACGAGTATGTGCCGGTCGTCGTCGAGCACCGCGACCCACACCGCCTCGCCGGTGCGCTCGGCCAGGGTGTTCGCCCACGCGACCGAGTGGGACCGCAGCTCCTGCGTCTCCAGGTAGGAGTTGCCGAGGCGGAGCAGGGTCATCCCCAGGAGGTACTTGCTCGTCCCCTTCTCCTGCCGGACCAGGCCCTCGGCCTCAAGGGTCTGCAGGAGTGCGTGCACGGTCGGCTTGGAGACTCCGATCCGCTCGGCGAGCTCGGTGACACCCAGGCGGGGACCGTGTGTCGCCAGTTCCCTCAGGATGCGTGCGGCACGCTGAACGGACTGCACCATGCTTCAACTCGCATTCAGTATGGCGGAACGCCGTTCAGAATAGTGTCGCGCCGTGACGCACCTGCTGACCGATGGACGGGCGAAGTTTACGCCCTGATGGCGAGGAAGGGGAGATTCCGGCCGAAGGATGATCAACCGCGGAGCGTCGACTGCGAAGTGTCGACCGCGGAGCATTGGACGGGGTGCCCGGGCCGGAGCCGACGACCGGCGCGCACGCGCGGACGACGAAGCGGGCGGCGCGCCCCTCGGCCGCCGGACCATGGCCGGACGCCTCGGAGCCCGCCGCCCGCGGCGACCGGAAGGGCCGTCGAGCGGATGCCGGTGACGTCACCCGGCCCGGGCGGCGTCGGCACGGCGCCCGGTGACGGCGGCCAGCACCGAAGCCGACAGGAACGCCACCGCTGCGATGACCGCCGACACGTGCAGCCCGCCGATCATCCCGTCCGCCGTGCCGACGAGTGTGCCGAAGAGGGCCACACCCATCGCGCTGCCCACCTGACGGGACACGTTGAACACCGCCGACGCCGTGCCGGCCTTCTCCGCGGGGCTCGCCTCCATGACGGCCACGGTCGCCGCCACCACGGTGACCGGCGTCGCGAGCCCCGTCGCCATGAGCGCGAAGAGGAGTACGGGATAAGGGGTGTCGGGACCGGCCGCCAGCCAACCCAGGAAGCCGACGCTCCCGAGCAGCAGCGCCCCCGCCATGGGCACGTACGGACCGCTGCGGGCGGTCAGGCGACTCGACAGCGGCGCCGCGACGAAACCCATGCAGACCGACGGCAGCAGGGCGAACCCGGTGCTCAGGGCGCTGAGTTCACGCTCCTGCTGGAAGTACAGCGTCGAGACGAAGAGCAGCCCGTAATAGCCGAAACTGAGCAGCAGGCCGATGACGTTCGTCGCCGTGAGCCGGACCTCGCGGAAGAGCGACGGCGGCAGCAGCGGCCGCCTGCCCTCCGGCCGCACCGCCGCGTTCCTCTCCAGGCGCAGTTCGACGACGACGAAGGCCGTCAGACACACGACGCCACCCGCGAACATCGCCAGCACCTCCGGCGACGACCAGCCCGCGGACCCCGCCTCGTTGAGCGCACCGGCCACGCCGAGCAGCCCGAGCACGCCCAACAGCAGACCCGCCGGATCCATCCGGCCGGGCCGGTCCTTCCGGCCCGGGGCCGGCACGTGGCGCAGGGTGAGCAGCACCGCCACCGCGGCCACGGGCAGGTTCACCCAGAACACCGCGCGCCAGTCGAACCCGGCGACCAGCAGCCCGCCGACCGCGGGTCCGGCACCGAAGGCGACCGCGGAGACGAGCCCCCAGTAGCCGACCGCCCGGGCGCGCTGGGCCCGGTCGGGGTAGGCCGCCTGAAGCAGGGCGAACGACGCGGGAACCAGCAGCGCGGCCCCGGCGCCCTGAGCCAGCCGGGCGGCGATCAGCACGCCCGCCGAGGGCGCCAGCGCGCAGCCCACGGACGCGGCGGCGAAGACCCCCAGTCCCGAGAGGAACAGCGTCCGGTGCCCGAAGCGGTCACCGAGCCCGCCGCCGACCAGCAGCAGCCCGGCGAAGAAGGCGCTGTACCCGTCGACGATCCACTGCAGGTCCGACGGACCGGCGTCGAGCGAATCCTGGATGGCGGGCACGGCCACGTTCACGACCGTGACGTCGAGCATCACCAGGAAGTAGCCGAGGCTCAGCGCGATGAGCGGCGGAAGGGAAAGAGGAGGGCGCTCGGCCGGCGGGCCGGCGGACGCGCCGGGCGCGAGCGCGGGGGAGGGCGAGGGATCCGTGGACGTCATGCGTTCCAGTCTCGGGTCGCAACATTTAGTCGTCCGTCAAAGTGTGATCGGACTACGCTTGCCGCATGGCAAGGACGACGACCGGTCGACGCCGGAACCAGGACCAGGTACACCACCAGCCCGACATCGCCCGGGCCGCCCATCTCATCGCCGACCCCTCCCGCGCCCGCATGCTCAAGGCGCTCAGCGACGGCCGCGCCCTGGCCGCCGGCCTGCTCGCCACCGAGGCGGGGGTGAGCGCCGCGACGGCGAGCGTCCATCTGGGCAAGCTCGTCGAGGCGCGCCTGGTCGTCATGGAGAGCGCCGGCCGGTGCCGCTACTACCGCCTGGCCAACCCCGACGTCAGCGTCGCCCTGGAGGCGCTGGCCGTCATCGCACCACCCCTTCCGGTCACGTCACTGCGCGAGAGCAGCACCGCCGGCGCCCTGCGCCGCTCCCGCACGTGCTACGACCACCTCGCCGGCCGACTCGGCGTGAGCCTTCTGGAGTGCCTGCTCAAGGACGGCCTGCTCGCCGGGCACGACGGCAGCCACCGCCCCGAGAACGCGGTGCGCGACGGGGTCTCCGGATACGGGCACGACATCGACTACCGCCTCACCGGCGCCGGCCGGGACACCCTGGCCCGCTTCGGAGTCGACCTGGACCGGCTGCCGGCCCGCCGCCCCCCGATCCGGTACTGCGTGGACTGGAGCGAGCAGCGACACCACCTCGCGGGCGCGGTCGGCGCCGCGCTCACCGCGCGGCTCTTCGAGCTCCGCTGGCTGCGCTACGGCTCCAGCCCCCGCGTCGTCCACGTCACCGAGGAAGGCGCCGACGGCCTGGCCCGTACCTTCGGCCTGCAGCCCACGGACTGAGCCTCCCCGACCGACCGGCCCCTGACCGACTGGCACTCCGACCGACCGGCACCCCGACCGACTGTCGTATCGACCGACCGGAACACCCGCCGTTCGGCACTCCGACCGCCCGGGACCCGGATCTCGGCCGATCGGTGTACTCCTCCGGAGGAGCGGCCCCCGGAGCTTCCTCCGATGAGCGATGACGCGCGGCCCTCTTCCGCCGAGCCTGGATCGGGCCGAAGAACCACCGCACGAAGCCGGCCCGCGGAACGCGCGCGCCGGCAGAAGCAGAGGGAGAACACCGACGTGCCCAACACGCCGAACCGCACGGACCGCACGGTCACGGTGCTGCGCGACCTGCTGTCGTCCGAGGCGCTGGACTCCGTCGAGTGGCGGCGCTGGCACGAGCCGGGCCGTACCGGCACGGCGATCCACGCCCTGTACGAGACCGACGACGACCGGCCGGCGACCGCCCAGCTCATCCGCTTCGACCCCGGAGCCCACGGAGACCTCCACGAGCACCTGGGGTACGAGCTGATGTTCGTCCTCCAGGGGGAGCTGGTGAACGACAACGGCGACCGCTACGGGGTCGGCGACCTGGTCATCGAGGAGCCGGGAAGCGTTCACCGCATCAGCACGGAGACCGGGTGCACCCTGCTCGGGATCCGTGAGGCCCCGGTCGTACCGACGAACTGAAGGGCACGGGCGTGAACCTCCACAGACCCAGCGGATCCTGGCAGTCCCTGCCCGCGGCGCAGCAGCCCGAGTACCCCGACCCGGACGCCCTGCGCGAGGTCGTCGCCGACCTCCGGTCGTACCCGCCGCTCGTCTTCGCCGGCGAGGCCGACCAACTGCGCGCCCGTATGGCGGCCGTCGCCAAGGGGGAGGCGTTCCTGCTCCAGGGCGGCGACTGCGCCGAGGCCTTCGACGGCGTGTCCGCCGACCAGATCCGCGACAAGCTGAAGACCCTCCTGCAGATGGGCGTCGTGCTCACGTACGCGGCCTCGGTGCCGGTGGTGAAGGTCGGCCGCATCGCCGGCCAGTACTCCAAGCCGCGCTCCAGCCCGACCGAGACGCGCGACGGGGTGACCCTGCCGACGTACCGGGGCGACTCGGTCAACGGTCAGGCCTTCACCGAGGAGGCCCGGACACCCGACCCGGAGCGCCTGAAGCGGATGTACCACGCCTCCGCCTCGACGCTGAACCTGGTGCGCGCCTTCACCACCGGTGGTTACGCCGACCTGCGCCAGGTGCACGCCTGGAACCAGGACTTCGTGAAGTCGTCCCCCTCGGGCCGGCGCTACGAGGCGCTCGCCCGCGAGATCGACAACGCGCTGACCTTCATGCAGGCCTGCGGTGCCGACCCGGAGGAGTTCAAGGCGGTCGAGTTCTTCTCCTCTCACGAGGCGCTGCTCCTCGACTACGAGTCCGCCCTCACACGCGTGGACTCGCGCACCGGGCGCCTGTACGACGTGTCGGCCCACATGGTGTGGATCGGTGAACGCACGCGCCGACCGGACGGCGCACATGTGGAGTTCGCCTCGCAGATCAGCAACCCGATCGGGGTGAAGCTGGGCCCGACCACCACTGCGGACGAGGCGCTGACGTACATCGACCGCCTGGACCCGGACCGCGAGCCGGGCCGGCTGACCTTCGTCGTCCGCATGGGCGCCGACAAGGTCCGCGACAAGCTCCCCGAGCTGGTCGAGAAGGTCACCGCGTCGGGTGCGGTCGTCGCGTGGGTCACCGACCCGATGCACGGCAACACCTTCGAGGCCGCCTCCGGCCACAAGACGCGCCGTTTCGACGACGTGCTCGACGAGGTCAAGGGCTTCTTCGAGGTCCACAAGGGCCTCGGCACCCACCCGGGCGGCATCCACGTCGAGCTCACCGGTGACGACGTCACCGAGTGCGTGGGCGGCGGCGACGAGATCTTCGTCGACGACCTGCACCAGCGTTACGAGACGGCCTGCGACCCGCGCCTCAACCGCAGCCAGTCGCTCGACCTGGCGTTCCTCGTCGCCCAGATGTACCGGGAACACGTGCGAGGCTTCTGAACCCCGCGTGGCCGCACCGAGAGACGTCGGTGCGGCCACGCGCGCGCGTACCGTACGGCGGCACGGCCGTTTCCGCAGGGTACGGCCCCGAGGGACCGCCGACCCCGCCGGTCAGGTGGACTCGCGGACCACGAGTTCGTTCGGGATGACGACCGGATCCCTGGGGCCGCCCTCGATGAGCCCGAGCAGCAGGTGCACCGTGGCGATGGCCTGGTCGGCCATCGGGCTGCGTACCGAGGTGAGCGCCGGTGCCGTGTACGCGGCCGCCTCGATGTCGTCGAAACCGACGACGGCCACGTCCTCGGGAACCCTGCGCCCCGCCTGACGCAGGGTCCGCAGAGCTCCGATGGCCATGAGGTCGTTGCTCGCGAACACGGCGTCCAGCGCCGGGTCGTCCTCCAGGAGCTGCTCCATCGCCAAGGCGCCCGACGCCCGGGTGAAGTCGCCCAGCGCGACGATCGACCGGCGGCCGGTGCCCCGCAGCGCCTCGCGGTAGCCTTCGAGCCGCTCGCGCGCCTCGAACAGGTCCAACGGCCCGGTGATGGTGGCGATCCTGCGACGCCCCCGCTCCAGCAGGTGCCGTACGGCGAGCGAGGCACCGCCGACGTTGTCGAGGCCGGCATAGGGCACCTGCGGTGCGGACGTGCGGTTGAAGGAGGCGATCGGCAGGCCCGTCCTGGCCAGGGCCGCAGGCAGCGGATCCGTCCCGTGCAGCGCGACGAGCATGACGCCGTCCACGTGCCCGCCCGCCACGTACTGCTCCACCCGCGCCCTGCTGCGGTCGGACTCCGCCAGCATGAGCACGACCTGCTTCCCCGCCGCTTCCAGCTCCCTGCTGACAGCACGCACGACGGTGGAGAACAGGGGGTCGTCGGAGACCACGCCCTGAGGCGGATCGGAGACGACCACGGCCACCGCGTCCGTCCGGCGGGTGACGAGGTTGCGGGCAGCCGCGTTGGGCACGTAGCCCAGTTCCTGCACGGCCCGCATCACGACGTCACGGATCTGCGGGGCGACCGTCGTCTCACCGTTGACGACCCGCGAGACACTCGACTTGGACACACCCGCGCGAGCGGCGACCACTTCCAGCGTGGGTCGTTTCATCCCGGTCCGTTTCGATCGACGACGCGCGAGCCGCTCAGGGAGCGTTCTCCGGCGAGAATGACGCCCCCTCACCGCCCATGTCAACGGCACCGCGGACGACGGCAGGCTCGGCACCCCTGGCGGTAACGCACCCCGAACGGCATGACTCCTTCCCCCCCGGCACAGCCAGCACACTCGACCCCTGATGGTCCATGAGAAACCGTTCCCTGCAAGGGTGTTGACGAGTCAATCGCGTTTCCAGTCGGTGAACCAAGCCCTTGACAGCCGATACGGACCGGCCCATTCTCACCCCTCAGGGAGCGCTCCCTCGCCCACCCCCACCTGAGGAGCCGCCGTGCGTCCGCTGCTTCGCCGCCTCGGATTACTCACCGCCGTCGTGGCCACCCTGCTCACTTTCACCACCGTGCCCGCCACTCCCGCGCCACCTGCCGCATCCGCCGCTGCCGCTGAAGTCCCCCTGTCACAGGGCAAGTCCGTCACCGCCTCCACCACCGCAGGCGCCTTCGCCGCCTGCGGCAGCACGGACGCCGCACGAGGCCGGCCCGCCACCGCCTCCAGTACCGAAGGCGCCTTCGCCGCCCCGAACGCCGTCGACGCGGACCCCGCGACGCGCTGGTCCAGCGGCTTCACCGACCCCCAGTGGCTCCAGATCGACCTGGGCACCACCCAGCAGGTCTGCGGCCTGACACTCGACTGGGAGGCCGCTTACGCCAAGGCCTTCCGGATCGAGGTGTCGAACGACGCCGCCACCTGGACCACCATCCACGAGACGACGCAAGGCACCGGAGGCAGCCAGAGCATCACCGCCTCGGGCACCGGACGCTTCGTCCGCCTGTACGCGACCCAGCGCGCCACCGCCTACGGCTACTCCTTGTGGACCTTCGCCATCCGCACCACCACCGACGGCGGCACCGGCGGCGACACGCTCCTCTCCTACGGCCGCCCGGGCGCGGCCTCCTCCTCGCAGAGCGACCAGAACTGCTGGGAATGCACCCCTGCCCGAGCCTTCGACCGCGACCCCGCCTCCCGCTGGGCAACCAGCTCCACCACCGGTTGGACAGACCCCGCCTGGATCTCCGTAGACCTCGGCGCCACCGCGCAGATCGACAAGATCGTCCTCCAGTGGGACCCGGCGTACGCCAAGTCCTTCCAGATCCAGGTCTCGCCGAACGGAACCGACTGGACGCCGATCTACTCGACCACGACCGGCACGGGTCTCAAGCAGACCATCCCGGTCGCCGGCACCGGCCGCCACGTACGGATGTACGGCACCGAACGCGCCACCCCCTACGGCTACTCCCTGTGGGAGTTCCAGGTGTACGGCACCGGTGGCGCCCCGAACCCGGCACCGCCGCTGCCGCCCGACCCGGCGACGCCGCCGCGGCTGGTCTGGAGCGACGAGTTCGACGGCGCCGCAGGAGGCAAGCCCGACCCGGCCAAATGGAAGGCCGACCCCGGCACCGGCCAGAACGGCGAGCTGCAGTACTACACCGACCACGACAACGCCGCACTCGACGGCGCCGGCCACCTCGTCATGGAAGCCCGCAAGCAGGCCACGCCCGGCAAGGGATGCCCGCCCGACCCGCTGACCGGCAGCACCACCTGCCAGTACACCTCGGCCCGCATGAACACGGGCTCCACCTTCCAGTTCACGTACGGGCGCGTCGAGGCACGCATCAAGGTCCCCAAGGGCAACGGGCTCTGGCCCGCCTTCTGGATGATGGGCGCCGACTTCCTCACCGGCCGGCCGTGGCCCTACAACGGCGAGATCGACATCATGGAGATCCTCGGCAAGGACGTGAAGACCGCGTACTCCACCGTCCACGCGCCCGCGTACAACGGCGGCGGCGGAATCGGCTCACCGTACAAACTGCCCCAGGACGCCGACTTCTCCGACGACTTCCACACCTGGACCGCCGACTGGACGAGCAAGGGCATCGTCTACAGCCTCGACGGGCGCACCGTCTTCACCCTCGACAAGGAGCAGGTGGAAGCGACCCGCGGTCCCTGGATCTTCGACCACCCGCACTACATGATCCTCAACCTCGCGGTCGGCGGCGACTGGACCGGCCCCACCGACACCACCACGCCCTTCCCCTCCAAGCTGCTCGTCGACTACGTGCGCGTCTACCAGTAGCCCCGCGAGCGCCATCTCAGAAGCCCCCGCCGGCCACCCCACACCCCCGGAGGAACCGACATGCGCCGACGACAATCCGTCCACCACCTCTACACGCTGATAGCGGGCGCCCTGGCCGTCGCCCTCGCCGCCGCGCTCGGCATCACCCTCACCGCCCAGACCGCGTGGGCCGCCACCGTCGTCGTCCAGGCCGAGTCCTACGCCGCACAGTCCGGCGTGGGCGTCGAAGCGACCGCGGACACCGACGGCGGACAGAACGTCGCCTACCTCGCCGACGGCGACTGGATGCGCTTCGACAACATCGACCTCGGCGCCGCCGGCCCCCTGACGGCCTCCGCCCGCGTCGCCTCCGCCACGGGAGGCCCCGGCACCGTGGAACTGCGCACCGGATCGCCGACCGGCCCCCTGCTCGCCGCCTTCCCGATCTCCCCGACCGGCGGCTGGCAGAACTGGGCGACCAGGACCGCCGACATCACCACCCACCCCACCGGCCCGCAGACGCTGTTCGCCGTCATCCGCAGCACCGCACCCGGCGACTTCGTCAACATCAACTGGTTCTCCTTCGACAACGGCACCACCGGCGGCGGCACGGCACCGGGCTGGGTCGCCATCGACCAGACCGCGTGGAACACCCAACTGGCTCAGTTCCGGGCCATGACCCCGGCCACCGTGCCCGCCGACGCGGTCCGCGTACCCGAGTTCAACGCCACCTGCACCTACAGCCACTCCAAGCCGGACGACCCGATCGTCGCCCCGGGGCTGCCCGGCGCCTCCCACATGCACAGCTTCTTCGGCAACAAGAGCACCGACGCCTTCACCACGCCCCAGAGCCTGCCGGCCAACCCGGGCACCAGCTGCACGCCCGCCAAGGACCTGTCCGCCTACTGGACCCCCACCCTCTACCAGGGCGGCAAGGCCATCGAGAGCGACGGCATGATCGTCTACTACGGCTCCCGGCTGCCCGACCCCACCGCGACCGTCCCCTTCCCCCAGGGCTTCCGCATGATCGCCGGCAACGCCAAGTCCCAGGTCCCCACCCCGGCCGGCTCGGCCAACCAGTTCTTCTGCGCCGGCGAGGGAGGCGAGATCGGGCGCAGCTCAGACGGCAACTGGCCGATCTGCGCCCCGACCGCCAAGCTCGTCCACCAGCTCCTCTTTCCCGACTGCTGGGACGGCAAGCACCTCGACAGCCCGGACCACAAGTCGCACGTCGCCTTCACCCACAACGGCACGTGCAGCGGCGACCACCCCGTCGCCATCCCCTCCCTCTCCTTCGTCATCGGCTACCCGACCTCCGGAAACGCCGCCGGTTTCTCCCTGTCCTCCGGCATGGCGTCGTCCATCCACGGCGACTTCTTCAACGCCTGGGACAACGCGTCCCTGGGCCGGCGGGTGAAGGACTGCATCGTGCAGAGCGCCAAGTGCAACTCCGCCGGCACCTTCTGATCCTCCGGGCGTGGACCCTGCTCGCGGCACTCGTCGTCACCGGCTGCACCACGCAGCAGCCGGTGACCGGCCCGTCGCGAGCAGCGGCCTTCAACGCCACGGACACCGCATGGATCCAACTGATGATCCCCATGTCCGAACGAGCCCACCTCCTGACCACCCTCGCAGCCACGCGCACCACCGACCCCACCGTGACGGACCTCGCCTCCCGCATCGGCACACGTCTGGACCAGGAGCAGACGAGACTCCGCGCCCTCCTAGACCTGTCGGGCGTCCCCGACACCCGCCCCCACGAGGGGCACAACATGCCGGGCATGGTCAGCCTCGACACCCTCACCAAGGCGAGGGCGGCGACGGGCAAGGGGTTCGACCAGCTCCTCACCGACGGCCTCCGCGCCCACTTCGCCCAGTCCGAAACCCTCTGCGCGAGCGAACAGGCCTCTGGCAGAGCCAAGGAAGCGAAGGACCTGGCCGCCACCGTCGAAGGAAACGCCGCGGAGGCGCTCAAGGAACTCACCCGGCTCGGCCCCGGCACACGGACCGCGACCACGACCGAAACCACAACCACACCCACGTCCGCAACCACAACCACAACCACACCCACGTCCGCAACCACACCCACGTCCGCGACCGCCTCGGCAACCGCCTCCGCAGCGGCGACAGAAGCCCCCTGATATCCGGCGGCACGTCCAAGACCTGGGTGTCTAGGATCTGCGGCATGGCAACAAGACTCGTGCAGATCAACATGAAGGCCCAGGACGACTCCGCGCTCGGCCGGTTCTGGGCGGAGGCACTCGGATGGGGTGTCGACAGCGAGGGACCCGGCGTGACCAACCTCGAACCCGTCGGTTTCTCCTACCCCGATCCCGAGGCCGTCTGCATCGACATCATCGCCCGCCCGGAACCGAAGACGGTGAAGAACCGGGTGCACCTCGATCTGGCCACCACCTCGACCGTCCATCAGGCGGAGTTGGTCGCGCGCTTGAAGGACCTCGGTGCCACGCTCGCCGACGTGGGACAGGGCGACGTCCCCTGGACGGTCATGGCCGACCCGGAAGGCAACGAGTTCTGCGTCCTGGAGCCCCGCCCGATCTACCAGGACACCGGGCCGATCGCCGCGGTGGTGGTCGACTGCGCCGACCCCCGAGCGATGGCCCGGTTCTGGGGCAAGGCGATGGACTGGACGCTGCACGAGGTCGCCGACGACCACGCGACCATGCGATCCGCCCAAGGCGTCGGCCCGTACCTGGAGTTCGTCCGCACCCCCGACACCAAGACCGTCTGGAACCGCGTCCACCTCGACGTCCGCCCCTACCCCGGTGACGACCTGGCAGCAGAAGCGGACCGACTGCGCGCCCTGGGCGCCACCGACCCCGGCATCGACCAGTCCGCGATCTCCTGGACCGTACTGGCCGACCCTGAAGGCAACGAATTCTGCCTCCTCACCCCGGGCTGACCTCAAGGGGCTGCACCGCCGGTTCGTGCCGTAGCTCCGGGCGGCTACGAACCGGCGGCCGGGCACCGCAGCGAGCGCAGGGACAGGACCCGGGTGTCGGGACGCGGATCCGCGTGGTCCGGCGCATTCCATCGTGAAGATCCTGGCGCGGAGTACTCGTTCACACGGGTGTCCGGAACGACGTGACCCGTACAATTCCGGACGTGACCACTGTTGCCCTGGCCATCACCGACGGCATGCTGCACCTCGAACTGTCGCTGGCGATGGAGGTCTTCGGCGCCGACCTCACTCACATAGTCGACCCCTGGTACGACTTCGCGCTCTGCGGTCCGAGCGCCGTCCGGGTCGGCCGATTCAGGGTGGACCCGGACCATGGGCTCGACCACCTCCGGCGAGCCGACACCGTGATCGTCCCCGGCTGGGCCGACATCGACCAGGACCCGCCGGCCGAGCTGGTCGACGCCGTGCGAGCGGCCCACGAGGCGGGCGCCCGCGTGGCCTCTCTGTGCACGGGCGCCTTCGTACTCGCGGCCGCCGGCCTCCTGGACGGCCGGCGCGCGACCACGCACTGGGCGCACACCGACGAGCTCAGCAGACGCCACCCCCAGGTCACCGTGGACCCCGACATCCTCTACGTGGACAACGGCAGCGTGCTCACCTCCGCGGGCAAGGCCGCCGCCATGGACCTCTGCCTGCACCTGGTGCGCCTCGACCACGGCTCGGCCGTCGCCAACACGATCGCCCGTCGCCTGGTCGTCCCTCCCCACCGTGAAGGAGGCCAGGCCCAGTTCGTCACCACCCCCGTGCCCGCCCCCGGCAACCATCCGCTGGCCGACCTGTTCCCCTGGGTGCTGCAGCGCCTCGACCAAGCGCTCACCGTGGAGGACCTGGCCCGTCAGGCCGGCATGAGCTCCCGCCACCTCGCCCGCCACTTCAAGTCGGTCACCGGCACCACCCCGCTCCAGTGGCTGCTCACCCAGCGCATCCGGCACGCGCAGGAACTCCTCGAGACCAGCGACGGCACCGTCGACACCATCGCGACGTCCACCGGCATGGGCACCGCCACCACCCTCCGCCGCCACTTCGCCCGCACGGTCGGCGTCCCACCGGACACCTACCGCCGCACCTTCCGCACCCGCACCCGGCCCACCCCCACCGCACCCCGGCACCTCTCCTGAGCCCCTCCCCGGCGTGGTGGGTGGACGACGCGTCCGGCGGGGGTCCGGATCCCGTCGGGAAGCCCCGCGGCGAGGAACAGCCGCACGGTGCCCCCCGAGACCTGCACATCCTTGCCGCCCGCAGCACGGGTAGTCCGGGGCGTACCGGAGGCGCGACTACGGGAGAGAGCGCTTAGTGACATGCTACGGACATCCCCGAAGTGATACGCGGACCTTCCTTCACATCTTGACGGAAGCGTGGTCCAGACCTATGGTCTCCGCTCGACACGTCTGTTCATAAAGGCGCTTCACGTTCACGTACGCGACCGGAAGGCCCCCACTCATGCGCAGAACCGGACTCCTCGCGGCTGCCGCCGCCCTCGTCGCCGGTGTCCTCGTCTGGCCGTCCGCACCCGGCGCCGAAGCGGCCCCCGCCGTCTTCGCGCACCCCGGAGTTGCCGTCTCCCAAAGCCAGTTGGACTTCGCCCGCTCCAAGGTCCTCGCCGGCGCCCAGCCCTGGAAGGGCGCCTACGACCAGATGATGGCGAGCAAGTACGCCGACCTGAACCGCACTCCGAAGCCCCGCGCCGTCGTCGAGTGCGGCTCGTACTCCAACCCCAACTACGGCTGCACCGACGAGCGCGAGGACGCGATAGCCGCGTACACCAACGCCCTCGCCTGGTACATCACCCGTGACGCGCGCTACGCGCAGAAGTCGATCCAGCTGATGGACGCCTGGTCCGTCGTCATCACGGACCACACCAACAGCAACGCCCCACTGCAGACCGGCTGGGCCGGCTCCTCCTGGCCCAAGGCCGCCGAGATCGTCAAGTACACGTACACGGGCGGCTGGCCCAACTCCGGCCAGTTCGCGACGATGCTCCGCAACGTCTACCTGCCCGAGATCATCAACGGATCCAATTCCAACGGGAACTGGGAGCTGTCGATGATGGAGGCCGCCGTCGGCATCTCCGTGTTCCTTGAGGACCGGGCGTCGTACGACAAGGCCATGGCGAAGTTCCGTACGCGCACCGCCGCCTACGTCTACCTCCCCGCCGACGGCGCACTCCCGAAGACCGTCCCGAGCCAGAACCTCGACACGCGGGACAAGGTCGTCAACTACTGGCAGGGCCAGTCGACCTTCGTCGCCGGCCTCACCCAGGAGACCTGCCGCGACTTCACGCACACCGGCTACGGCATCTCCGCCATCTCGCACGTCGCCGAGACCAGCCGCATCCAGGGCCAGGACCTCTACGGCACGGACGTCGGCGAGCGACTGCGCCAAGCCCTCGGATTCCAGTCCAAGTACGAACTCGGCACCGCCGCGCCCAGCTGGCTGTGCGGTGGCTCCCTGCACCTGGGCCTCGGCCCGGTCACCGAGGTCGGCTACAACGCCATGCACAACCGCCTCGGCTTCGCCATGACGAACACGGAGACGCTGACCAAGAACAACCGCCCGGCCGGCAGCAACAACCTCTTCGTCGCCTGGGAGACCCTCACCCACGCGGACAACCCCTCCTGAGCCCGGCATGCCGACCGCCCGAGCTCCCCGGAGGTGAGGCATGCGGTGCGGGGCCGACGCGGGAGATGGGCCGGCGTACCGGAACGGTCGTCGAGCAGCTGTGCCGTATTGGGAAGGAGCTGGAAGGCCAGAGCTTGCACGTGCGGTGGACGGCCGACGCGCGGCACGCGCAGGCCGTGCTGCGGACGGAGACGGGGCTCGGCGGAGCCGAACCGCGCTTGACCACCGTGCGGACTCATGGCCCTTGGCCTCCGGCCAAGTGGGCACGGCGGGCGGCGGCCGAGGTGACTCACCCCGCCGCCCGCCCCTGTGCCGGCGTGGGTGCCGACCTCGGCTCCGTATCGACGACGGTGGATGGACCCGGAAGCGGGATGCCGCCGAACGGGGCGTCTGCGCGTGTCCCGTCTCCGCAGCCCACGACGCCGGTGTCAGGCTGGACAACCCGTGCCACAGGTTCCTCGGAAGGGTCGCCGGGGGCGGGGCGGCGGGCCGACTGCCACCTGATGGGCCGTGGAGAGGGTGGAGGTGGGCGAGTGCCCCGGGGTCCGCTGTTGTCCCTGCGCGGGATCACCAAGCACTACGGCGGGGTCGTGGCCCTCGACTCGGTCGACCTGGAGGTGGACCGCGGTCAGGTCCTCGGTCTGGTCGGCGACAGCGGAGCCGGCAAGAGCACCTTGGTCAAGGTCGTATCCGGAGTCGCCCCGCCGGATGCGGGAGCCATCGAATGGCAAGGCGTTCGAGTCGAGCTGCCCCGGCCCGTCGACGCCCAAAGGCTGGGCATCGCCACGGTCTTCCAGGACCCGTCACTCGTCGACCGGATGGACGTGGTCGCCAACCTCTACCTCGGCCGTGAGCTGCGCAGGTTCGGGGTCCTGCGGCAGATCGAAATAGAAAAACGTTCCCTCGCGCTGCTCGACCGGCTCTCCATCACCCTCCCCGACATCCGGGTGTCCGTGAGCACCCTCACCCTGGGCGAACGTCAGACGGTCGCCATCGCCCGGGCACTGCTCGGGCGGCCCCAGCTGGTCGTCCTCGACGAGCCGACCGCCACGCTCACCGTGGAACAGACCTCGAGGATGCTCGACCTGATCCGCCGGCTGCGCGACCAGGGCCACGCCGTGATCATGGTCAGCCACAACCTGGACGACGTCCAGGCCGTCGCCGACCGCATCGCGGTGCTCCGGCTGGGCAGCAACGGGGGAGTGTTCGACGCCCGGTACACCAGTCAGGAGCAGCTCGCGGCCGCCATCAGCGGCGGCCACCCGCTCGCGGTGACCCTCCAGCAGAGCCTGCTGCCGCGCGGACTGCCGGCGCAGGACGCCGTCGAGGCCGCCCACCGGTACCTGCCCGCACACGCCGGGGTCGGCGGCGACTGGTTCGACGTCGTCCCCCTGTCCGGCGCCCGCGTCGCACTCGTCGTCGGCGACGTCGTCGGACACGGCCTGCACGCCGCCGCCACCATGGGACGACTCCGCACCGCCGTACACAACCTCGCCATCCTCGATCTGCCACCCGACGAACTCCTCACCCGCCTCGACGAGGTCGTCGCCCGTATCGACGAGGAACAGACGGCCGGCGGCCGCGACGACGCCGTCATCGGCGCCACCTGCCTCTACGCGATCTACGACCCCGTCACCTGCCGCTGCCAACTGGCCCGCGCCGGACACCTGCCCCCCATCCTCGTGAGCCCCGACGGCACCACCGACATCCCCGACACCCCCGCCGGTCCACCCCTGGGACTACGAGGGCTCCCCTTCACCACGATCGAGCTCGACATCCCCGAGGGAAGCCAGCTCGTCCTCTACACCGACGGGTTGGTGGAGTCGCGAACCAGGGACATCGACGTCGGCCTGGACCGCCTGCGCGCCGCCCTCGCCCACCCCGGGCGCCCTCCGGAACAGACCTGCCAGGCCGTACTGGCCGCGATGCTCCCAGCCGACTCGGCCGACGACATCGCCCTGCTGATCGCCCGTACCAAGGCGCTGCCCGCCGACCGCATCGCCGAATGGAACGTCCCACCCGACCCCTCGGCAGTGGCCGCAAGCCGAGCCGCCGCCGGCGTCCATCTCCGTCACTGGGGGCTCGACGACCTGGTCCTCGGCACCGAACTGATCCTCAGCGAACTCGTCACCAACGCCATCCGCTACGGCGCCGCCCCGATCGGCGTACGCCTCGTCTACGCACGGACCCTGATCTGCGAGGTCGCCGACGCCAGCAGCACCTCCCCGCGAGTCCGGCTCGCCGCCGACACCGACGAAGGCGGACGCGGCCTCTTCCTGGTCGGTCAGATCGCACAGCGCTGGGGGACCCGGTACACCGAGACCGGGAAGATCATCTGGGCCGAACAGAATCTGCCCTGATCAGAAGGCACACCACGCAAGCCTGTTCGGTACGACCTCCCACGTGACTCGTTCGTGTAAATCGATCACCCGATCGCCGGACGTCCCGTTCTACGAACTCGTTCGTTATGTGACTGCGAAAGGGGCGCAGACGGGTTCGAAGAAAGGTTTCCTCCGTCGGTTCCCCACTCGACAACGTGAACGAACACCCACGACCCAGGGACACCCCACCGCATCATGCACCGCACCCCGACCAGCCACCCAGCCCAGGCACTCGCGGCCGACCTGCCACCCCCGACAGCCGAGTCGGCCTTCGACGCGCTGTACCTCTCCGCCGTCCCCGCCCTCACCCAACAGGCCTACGTCCTCACCGGATGCCGCCGCCTCGCCTTCGAATCCGCCGAACAGGCCTTCCACCAGGTCTGGGAACGCTGGCCCGAGGTCGCACGCGACCCCGATCCCGCGGGCTGGGCGCGGGCACGCACCCACGAGTACGCGCTCTCCCCCTGGCATCGCCTGCGCCCCCGCATCACCCGCCCGGACCCCCCCCCGCACACCGACCCCATCGCGCAGGCGCTCCTGAACCTCCCACCACAGCAGCGCCGAGCGGTGCTGCTGTGCGACGGCCTGGACCTGAGCGTGGCCGAAGCCGCCGCCGAAACACACGCCACCACCGCGGCCACCGCCTGCCGACTCCACAACGCCCGCGCCGCCATCAACCGACAACTGCCGGACACCCCCGCCACCACCTCGCTCCAAGCCCTCAGGAAGCGAGTCAAAGACGTATCCGTCGCCACCCTCGCCCAACCCTGGTCCGTCCGCGCCGCCAGCGAACGCCGCGCCCGCACCCTCACCCGCGCCGCATTCGGAGCCACCGCCACCCTCATCGCCCTCGTCACCGCCACCAGCGCCATCGGCCCGACCCCCACCGACCCCGTCGACGACCGCCGCTCTCACCGCCACATCGCCCAGACAGCCAAGGAGTGAGTCGTGGGCGGGGCCGCCCCCCCGCATCGGCGTGAACGCAAACGTGCACGTGCCCAGCCACGTGCACGTGAACGAGGTCTGCCGCCGCTGATCCTGTGACGCAGTGAAGCGACCGGGGGGAGCGCCGATCTACTCGTAACTGATTGCTGCGCGGAGGGCTCGCGCCATGAAGGCCCAGTCTCCATCGATGGATTGCCGCGCGACCCAGCAGTAGACGCCCTGGTCCTGACACAGGGCGCTGCTGACGAGGGCAGCGAGATCACCCACGATGGCATCGGCGATTTCACCCGGGCATCATGCCCGACAGCCACAGCCACAGCCACAGCCACAGCCACAGCCGCAGCCATGATCGGCTGGACAAGTCCTTGTGGAAATCAAGGAGTTCGCGAGCGAAGGCCCACGGTCGATCACTGGAGCCCGGCCTCGTGCGCGACGGGCCGTTCCGCGCGCGAGGCGGGGACGAGCTGCAGCAGTTCGGGACTGACGGGATCGACCGGCGCGGTGCAGTTGTGGCCCGCCGGCCCTGGGACGAACCGTCCACCGTCGAACCACAGGCGGGCGAGCATGGCGTAGATCGGGGACTCGCGAAGAATCGTTTCGTCTACGGCGGTGAAGGTGACGCAACGGCAGGAACTCATGACTGATGAAACGATGCTGCAAGATCTCGGTCACTCCCGAGGTCAACATTGCTTGACGCTCCGGTCGCGGCTGCTCATGGGCCCGGGGCGGACGCCCGCCTCTCGGGCTGCGATGAGAGACGCTCAACTGTTCGTCTACATAGCGACCCACCTGGCGTTCGCCCATGCGTTTGAAGTGAAAACTCTGTGTAACTCATTCGTGTGGTTTGATCACTCCTTAGTGGTGCAACCTCGCCCCCGACCTCGGTCGTTAGGTGGGCGTGAAGATGCCAGGAGAGCCAGAAGAAAGGGTTCTTCAATGAAGCTCGGTAGTGCGAACGAGTTAACCGGCAAGGAAGGCATCTCCACCCTATTAAGTGATCATCTGGGCGAGGGTGGAGTGGCGGTGCCTAAGCCCCCACAGGTGGCCCGACAGGAGCGTCTGCGCAATGTTTCGCAACAGTCCTGCGGACTCCGCGCTCCAGACGGAACGACCTGACACGAGGGCACGGAGGAATCGGATGGACCGGTACGGAGACAGGTCGAACTTGTACGGCCCGCATTACCCCATGCAGTCGGGTAGGGAGGTGCCGGAGTACCCGGGGGTGGGACGGGATGTTCCGCTGTACCCCGCAGGCTCCGGATGGGGTACGCGGGAGTATCCGGGGATGGGGCGTGACATCCCGTCATACCCCACGGGCCCGGGCCAGGAGGTGCCGGAGTACCCGGGAGCGGGGCGCGATGTTCCGCGATACTCCCCACTTTCGGGGCGCGATCAGCGCGACCCGTATGGCGCCACTCCCATCCCCGCCCAACAGGCCTGGGGCGATGCGGCGATGGACACCACGATGGACCACCAGGACCTTGAGGAGGAGCTGGCTCATCTCCTGTCCACGGAGCCGCAAGCCCCGCCGACTCCCGACTCGATGGACCGGCAGGCGCCCAGAATCGACAGGCGACGCACAAGGCCGAAGCCGCAGTTCCTCAGCATCTACCAGCGAATCACTCAAGTGACGGCCCTTTTCGCCGCCATCGCGGTATGCGCGGCATGCTTGCTCGTTTGGTCCATCGCCTACACATACGGACAGCTCTCCGAGACCGCAGGGTCCGTCCTCCCCACGAACCTTGCGCAATGGTGGCCGCTCACGCTCTACGGCCCCTGGTCCGTAGCGGCTCTTTCGATTCTCCGCGCAGCCGTACAGCGACAGCCCGCGAAGCGCTCCTGGGGCGTTCTCCTCGTGACCTCGGCCATGGCCGTCGCCCTCTGCGTCAGCCACTCCTCCCACTCCGTTCTGGCCTTTGTGACGCTCGGAATTCCACCCATCACCTCGCTGGTGTGCTTCTGGGAACTCGTCGGCCAGTTCTCCTCCAAGCAGCGGACCCGGAGGAGGGGTCGCGTCCAGCAGCCTTCCAAGGTGTGAAGAACTGACTTGCGAAGGCCATGCCGGTACGCATGGACACCACCTCGGAAGCTGAGTGAATCCCGCACGGCTCGACGGAAGCTTTTTCTACAAGAATGACGGCGCCGCCTTTCCCTTATGCACGGGCAGAGGCGGCGGGTGTGCTCGATGTCGAATCGTCACGTCGACGGCCAGGACCAACCGGCCGTCGACCGCCCGCGGCAGCGGCACCGAGGCCAGGACGCGCCGCAGCCGGCCGGTGTCGACCCGGCCCTGGGCGAGCGCGCTGTAGAGCCCCCGTACCCGCGGCGGCTTGGGCGAGTAGCGGGCCCCACGGGCGTTGAAATGGGCCAGGTAGTAGGTGACGCCGTCGAGTTGCAGCTGCATGGGTGGAGGGTCGGTGACCACGTGGAAGACCCAGCCGGGGTGACCGTCCACCCGAGCTTCCATCGTCGGCGTGTTCCAGGACCGCGCCCGGCTCTCCGCCTGTTCCGGGGGCCACAGGAAGCGGGCGCCCCACTCCGTCTCCTCACCGGGATCCAGCTCCGTCAGTGCACGGACCAGTGCCGGGCTGTAGACGGCGCGGACCCGGAAGTTGGTCAGGAATCGGCGCTCGATCACGATCCGCATGTAACGACGGCTGTTGCCCCGATGGCGTCCGGCCACGATCACGCGTTCGCCCCCGTCGCCCCAGACCGGCGGCGCGATCCACACCTTCGCCCCCGGCGCAAAGTGCCGCAGTCCCTTACGGATCTCCAGCCCTCCTTCGCCGTGGCTGGTCTCCTGGGCGACATTGGCCACGAGGCATACGCCCAGTGGCTTAGGCCCAGTTGCATCCGTCATGACTGCCATGATCGCCTAATGCGGGCGTAACGACGTGGGGGTTTCCGGGAACAGCTCTTGAGCCGAGTAATTGTCAAGAGTTGTGGATCGCATGGCCTGATCAGGTAGCTGGAGGCATCAGCCGTGAGGCTCCGGTGAAGACGACGAGGGCCACGGTTGTTGCTGCTGCCGTCGCCAGTGCATCCGCTGTGATTCGGTGCCAATGCGGCCGTGTCAGGTCGGCCAGGACGAACACGACGACCGAGCCCGCGAAGGCCGCCGCAGCACCCGCAGCCCAGTGTCGGTGCCGGTCCCAGAACCAACGTGCCAGGAGCATCACGACGGGCGCGGCAATGGGCAGCGTCGGCTGATCGAGGAGGTTGAGAACGGCGTACGCCACTGCGCAGACTGCCCAGCACAGCGCCATGACCTGTGCTGTTTCACGCCAGGAAACTCCGCGTATGTCACCCATCGAGTCTCCTCCGGCGCTCTGTGTTTCTCGCTGAGTGGAGCATACGGGTGCGATTTCTTGCCAGGGGTGGCTGACCAATCATGCTGCAAGAGTCTCCGGGCGTTCGGCGAGGTGGCCGCGTTGAAGCGGGCTCCGGCGCGCACGAGGCGACGAGGTGGGGTGCGTTCACAGCTCGCGAGCGGGCCTGGGCAGACTCGATCAGCTTGAAGACATGGCCAGTCCGGCCGCGCGGCTGCCGGCATCCGCCTCGCGCCCTCACGGACGATCTCGTCGATCAGGGGCTGTCTCGCGTGGAGCCGTCCTCGTTGACCACCGTAAGCGTGGGCGTGTCGACATCGACTCCCAACCGGTCGCCTCGGCCAATGGTGCCTGCTGATCCGCCGCAGCCGCCGAACCAGCGAGCTCGCCAAGCCTGCCAGGGGGGCGTCCGCGCGGACGAGCTTGCTCCGTTCCCAACGGAACTGTCGGCCGGCAGGCCTGGGCCAGTACGCGACGACGCCGTCCTATGGATCACGCACGACCTTGCGGTCAGTCGCCGACGAACCACAGATACCGGTGCGACCCCTGGTCGACGATTCGGCACAAATCGCGGGCGCGCTCGACCCAATCACCACCGCAGGAGGCCGGGAGTCGGTCGAGTTCCGTCAGTAGCAGCGACACCTGCCGATGGTTGAAGACCGCGTCCCCATAGGGGATGAGACCCCAGAGCATCGGGAACAGGCCCGGATCCAAATCGCCGAAGTCGGAAGTCCACTGCACCCCGCGTGCCTGGGCCACGATGTCGCCGCTGTCATCACGCACCTGCATGTCGATCATCCGTCGAGCGTATAGGCGTCCTCCCGGGGCCGGCGCAGGAATGTGCAGCCATGACGTTTTCCAGGTTGCGGCTCTGCCCGAGGAACACGACAAGCCCGTGCACCGCATGCGCTGCACGCACCGCATGCGCCAGCCTGGTACCGCTCATCGCGTGGCCGTCACTGCCGGCCTCGCTCCAGCAGTTTCATCAGTGCGCGGGCTGCCGGGCTGGTGGCCTGTGGTGGGGGCAGCAGTGCCACCGTCTCGTACACCGCGTCGCCGGTGTCGGCGAGGGGGATGGCGTGCAGGGAGGACCGCTTGTGGCGGAAGTGCCGAGGTACGGCAGCGATGCCGAGGTCTTCCTCGACCAGGTCCAGGAGGCTGTGTACGTCGTTCACCTCCAGGCTCACGGTTCGCGGTACGCCTGCGGAGGTGAAGGTGGCGTCCGTGGCTCGGCGTGGTCCCCAGCCGGGGTGGAAGTCGACGAAGAACTCCTCGGTGAGGTCTTGGAGGGCGAGGGTCGGACCGGCCGAGGCGAGGGGGTGGTCGGGGTGGCACAGGAGCGTCATCGGCTCGGCTGCCAGCGGCACCGAGCGCAGGTGGTCGGAGTCCGCGCGGGTGCGGTAGGCGAAGGCCAGGTCGAGGCGTCCGGCGGCCACGTCGTCGGCCAGTACGAGGCCGCCCTCCTGGCGGAGCCGTATCTCCACCTCGGGGTGTCGGCGCCTGAACGCGGCCAGGAGTCCCGCCACGTGCACTCCGGCGACGCACTGCTCGGCCCCGAGGGAGAGGGTGCCGCGCACCACGCCCTGCACGGCGGCCACTGCCTCGTGTGCGGCGCGTACCTGCGTCAGGATGCGCTCGGCCTCGATCAGCAGCGCGCGACCGGCCTCCGTCAGCGTCACCCGGCGGGTGCTCCGTACGAACAGTGGCGCCCTCAGGTCGCGCTCCAGGGCTCGGATCGATGCCGAGAGACCGGACTGGGAGACCATCAGTCGCTCGGCGGCGCGCGTGAAGTGCCGGTCCTCGGCGACGGCGACGAAGTGCTGAAGATGTCGCAGTTCCATGACTCAGAAGCCTAAGCGCTGAATGCCATCGGATTCTCCTGTTGGATTCATGCCCTCAGGTCAGGGGAGATTGGTCACGCCACGACAAACCCGCCGCGCACCGATCGCCGGGCGCCGGTCCCCATGCCATGGAGTCGCGTTGTACACCGCACATTCCGCCCGTTATGACGACATGCCCTACCGGCGTTCCGGGCGCAGCGGCCTGAAGCTTCCCGCCCTCTCCCTGGGGCTGTGGCACAACTTCGGCCCGGACCGTCCCGCCCAGACCCAGCGCGCCATCCTGCGCCGCGCCTTCGACCTCGGGATCACCCACTTCGACCTGGCGAACAACTACGGCCCGCCGCCCGGCGCGGCCGAGTCCGCGCTCGGTGACTTCCTCCGGACGGATTTCGCGCCCTACCGCGACGAGCTGGTCGTCTCCACCAAGGCCGGATACCTGATGTGGCCCGGGCCGTACGGCGAGTGGGGCTCCCGAAAGTCCCTGCTGTCGTCGCTCGATCAGAGCCTCGGCCGGCTCGGCCTCGACTACGTCGACGTCTTCTACTCGCACCGCTTCGACCCGGACACGCCCCTGGAGGAGACCATGGGTGCCCTGCACTCCGCGGTCCAGCAGGGCAAGGCACTCTACGTCGGCGTCTCCAACTACTCGGCCGAGCAGACCCGCGAGGCCGCCCGCATCCTCGGCGAGCTCGGCACACCACTCACCATCCACCAGCCCCGCTACTCCATGCTCGACCGCCGCCCGGAGGACGAAGGCCTGCTCGACGCCCTCGACGACCTGCGGATCGGTTCCATCGCCTACTCCCCGCTCGAACAGGGCCTGCTCACCGGACGCTACCTGGACGGCATCCCCGAGGACTCCCGAGCCGCGAGCGACAGCCCCTTCCTCAACCGCGACGCCGTCACCGAAGACCTGGTGACCCGACTGCGCGCCCTGAACGACATCGCCGCGTCCCGTGGCCAGACCCTGGCCCAGCTCGCCCTCGCCTGGGTACTGCGCGGCGACCGCGTCACCTCCGCCCTGGTGGGAGCCAGCAGCGCACGACAGATCGAGGACAGCGTGGCCGCCCTGCGCAACCTCGACTTCGACACCGAGGAGCTGACCCTCATCGACACGCTGGCCCGTCCGTGAGTTGCGAGAGCCGTACGGGAGTGTGAGCGGGAACGACATTGCCGGGTACGGCACCGCCGGGAATGACACCGTCGGGTACGGCACCGCCGGGAATGACACGGTCGGGTACGGCACCGCCGGGCGCGGCCGCCGCCACCTCGAACCGAGTCAGCGCACCAGCTCCGCCGCCACCAGGTCCATCAGCAGACCGTCGTGCCAGGTGCCGTCCGCGCCCCGCTCGTACTGGCGCATCACGCCGACGGGCCGGAAGCCGACCTTCTCGTAGCAGCGGATGGCGGCCGCGTTGTCGGCCGCCGGGTCGATGACCAGCCGGTGGTACCCGCGGTCGTCGACGAGGTGTCGGGCCAGAGTGCGGACGGCGTCGGTGCCCAGCCCCTGGCCGTGCACCGACGGATCGAGGAAGAGGTCGATTCCGGCGTGCCGGTATCCGGGATCCTCCTCGGAGTACCACTGGATCATGCCGACGATCCGGCCGCCGTACCGGACCGTCAGGCAGTGGGTGGCGGGATCCTCCAGATCGGACGCGACCTCGCCGGCCAGGTCGTCCTCGCCGAGCCACCGCGCTCGGACCTCGGGCGTGGCCCGGATGGCGGCGAGGGCGGGGACGTCCGCGAGGGCCGAAGGGCGTAGGACCACAGAAGCACCGGACAAGTCGCTCATGATGCCCAGCCTGCCTCAGGACGCGGCTGGCCGTGCCGATTATCCAGCGGTCTCGGGCGGACGGGTCGGCTCGCCAGCCGCCAGCCGCCAGCCGCCAGCCGCCCGGTGCCTGTCGCCCGGTGCCAGTGGTCCGGCGGCAGTGGTCCGGTGCCGGGCATCCGGCGATGGGCGGGATCATGGACAGGTGTCCAGGTATCATGGACACCTGTCCATGATCTGTGAAGGAAGATGCCCTGTGAACGTAACTGCGAATGTGATGGTCGCGCTGATAGCCGCGCTGCACGCGTACATCCTGGTTCTCGAGATGTTCCTGTGGGAGAAGAAGCCGGGCCGTGAGCTTTCCGGCTTCGATGCGGAGATGGCCCGTGCCACCGCCCCGCTCGCCGCGAACCAAGGCCTGTACAACGGGTTCCTGGCCGCCGGATTGATCTGGGGGCTGATCGCAGGGGACCCCACGGGCTTCCGGGTCCAGGTCTTCTTCCTCTCCTGCGTGATCATCGCCGGGCTGTACGGCGGTTTCACTGCCAACCGGCGCATCTTCGTCGTCCAGACGCTGCCCGGCGCCCTGGCCCTGGCCGCGGTCCTGCTCGCCCGGTGACCGAAGTGCAGTCGGACCCCCGTGCGGCACGGACCCGTGCCAAGCTGCGCCAGGCGCTGCTGGAGGAATGCGCGCACCGCCCGCTGGGGGAGGTCAGTGTCGCCGCGCTCGTACGCCGGGCGGGAGTCGCCCGCGCGACCTTCTACCTCCACTACGCGGACCTGGAGGCGCTCGCCGTCGATGCCTGTGCCGATATCGTCCGCGAAGCCGTGGACGCCCTCCACGCGTGGCGCGGTGCGCCCGACCCCTCGTCTCCGCCACCGCCCCTGCCGGCCTTCTTCGAACGCCTCGCCCTGCACGGCGGGCTCTACCGCGAGTTGCTGCGCCCGGGCGGCAGCGGCCCGCTCGGCCAAGTGCTCCACCAAGACCTCCGTGCCCGCAGCCGCACAGAGCGCGCCTTGGCCGGCGCACCGGAGCCCGACCTGGTCGCCTCCGCCGTGGCCGCAGCCTTCGCCGGGGTCCTCGCCGACTGGCTGCACGGCCTCATCGAGGCGACACCCACCGAGATCGCTCAACGGGTCTGGCGCCTGCTCGTCAACCTGCACCGCACCCCACTGCCCTGACGAAGGCCCCTGCTCCTGGCTTGAGTGGGGGTTGCCCGCGGTGAGGCCTCTAGGCACTGTCCGGCGGATCATGTGATTACTAGGATCCAGGGGTGTCTGTTCCCTGTTGGTCAGTGCCGGGGGATGGGGGGATGCGGCAGTGATGAGCGGTGCGGACCCGTTGCTTTCCGCAGCGGACGGCGAACGGGGGCCTGTGGGGAGTCGACGGCTGCATGGGTGTCTCGGGGCGGCGGTGGCTCTGCTTCTCGCGGTATCCGCTGCCGTGCTTCTGGGCAGGTCGTGGACCGCCTGTGACGTGGGAGTGAACAACGCGGCCAACAGCGGTTTCCTGCTGTGGCTGTTCATCCCGGGCCTCTGGATGGTCCTGCTGCTGGTCTGGGTCGCGATGGGCGCCCTTCTTGGGAACCGTCCCCTTCTCCATGTCTTTGCCCTCGCGGTGACGCTCCTCGGTGTTGTCTGGTGCGCCATTTCGATCTTCTGGGAGGGCGCCGCCACTCCTTTGTGCCCCGGCGGCGTGCCCCAGTGGTGGCCGAGCTTCATTCCCTCCCCGGGTTTCTGAGAGCTCGGTTCCGGCATTTCACGGCTTGAGCCAGAGGTGGACTGCTGCTGCGGTGACGGTGCCGTGGAAGACATAGGCTCGTTTGAGACCGCCTGCAGGATTCGGTCCCATGGAGAGGTCTCCCGTTGTGGCGCCCTGTGCCTGGAGGTAGTCAGGCCGCACCGGCGTGGCGCCCGTAGCCCCCGCTTTCGTCGGGCAGGCTCACGACTCCTCGGCCACGCTGTCGCCCGAGGGCAGGGTCGCCCTTCTCTTGCGGTACACGACCACCCCACACATTGCGGCGAGGAGGACGGCCACGGCGGACACCCCAAGGGCCGTCTGCTCGGCGAAGAGCCTGCCCAGCACTTCGAGTACGCCCAGCCCCGCGGTCGCGTAGATCAGCGCCCAGCACGCTCCGCCCACGAACAGGGCGGGAAGGTAGCGGGGCAACGGCATGCGCATGCTGCCCGCGAGGAAGTTGGCGGCGGTCTGGAAACCGACGGTCAGGAACGAGACGGCAACCACCGGCGCTCCCCAACGCTGGATCGCCCGCTCGGCGCGTTGGAATCTCGCGGAGGAGATCCGTCCGGCGAATCGGCTGCGCCGGGCGCCGGCACCGGCCAGCCATCCGACGGCGAACGTCCCTCCGGCGCGGAGCAGGACGATGACGTAGAGGGCTCCGGCAGTGAGCGCGATCTTATCCATGACGCCTCATCCCGGGCGCCGGGTGGAAACCCGCGTCCTCTGTCATCCCGCCCGCAAGTCCCGCCCCGGTAGGTGCACGACGCGCACAAGCATGGTTTCCGTCTCTCACCTACGCCCTGCCTCCGCCAGTTCCGTCCTCTGGGCTCCTGCCTACAGTGCTGGAACCCCGAACCCGCACGCTCGGGTCCGAACGATAAGTAAGGTCACCCTAACAAACGCGTGTGTGGTGGAGGGCAGTGCACCGGGCTGTCCGAAGAACGGCAGGCACGGTCATGCCGCGGCTCCGGGGCAGCGGCAGACGCACGTGTCATGGAAGTAAGGCGGCCGTGTGTGCTGGTCGCTGGAGGACGTCGGTTCTGTCGCCGCTCGGACACTGACCAGCAGTCGGAGGTCCGTACGTAGCACGCGGTAGGCGTCAGCCCCGCTGCCTCATTCCCCAGGCATGACGAGCCGCCTCCGCCCCCTGACGGAACGGTGCCGGATCTAGGATCTGCCGAAGCGGCGCCAGAAGCCGGAGCGCTTCTCCTGTGGCGGGACTGTCCTTGTGGGACCGACTTCCAGCGACCAGTCGCCCGCTCCCCGGACGACCGCCACGAGCAAGGGCCCCTCCGGCAGTGCGCGCGAGTCCTTCAGGCTGCGGTCGTACTTGTTCGCCAGCGGGATCGGGTATGTGGCGGGGGTGTTGGGGCGGCGGGGCTTGTGCCCTTCGACGCGCAGGGATGCGGTTGCCTCCGTCGGATGCAGACGGGTGACCAGTTCGCCGGCGGGCCCGGTGTGGAGCAGCACTTCTGTGCCGCGGCCGGTGGCTGCCTCGCCGAGCCTGCGCACCGTGCTCACGGGCCGGATCACGATCGTCCATGCGTCGAGGTCGTCGCAGTCGACGCGGAAGCGCAGCGGGTACAGGTTGTCGCACCACATCACCCGCTGCTCGAACCGGTGGGACGTGTCCGTGCCCCCGAGCTCGACGGCCTCTCTACCGTCCCAGTCGATGGAGTCCAGGTCGAAGAAGCCTTTGCCGGTCCGGGCGAACTCGACCAGGACGTAGCCGGGCGGCGGGGTGGTGTCCATGGCGAACTTCGCGCCGCCCCGCCCGCTGTACACGATGTCGTCGAACTCCCCACCGAGGATCGCGGCGGCGGCGACCGCCTCGGGCGACCGCGTCGGCGAGGGGGCCACCGGGATCGCTCCCGGCTGGCGGGAGGGGGCCAGGGGTGAGCGCTGAGGCTGGGGCTGGACTCCGGTCTGCGACTGGACTCCGGCCTGGGCCTGGGTGGAGGTATGTGAGGGAGCGGAGGCATGCGCCGTATGCGCGCCGGGATCGTGTGCCTCGGCCCCGCTCTTCGTCAGCCCCGAGCCTCCACCGTGACCCTGGCCCAGGGCCGCCGCACCCGAACCCTGCCCGCGCTCCGCATCGGCACCCGACCCCGAGGACTTGCCGACGGCCCCGCGTGGAAGCTCCACAGGCACAGGCACAGGCACAGGCATCGGCCCGCCGCCCGGGCCCGCGGACTTGCCCACCGCCCCATGCGGAAGCTCCATCGGCACTGGCACCGGCAGCTGCACCGGCACCGGCCCGCCCGGGGTCGGTGCCGGCACCGAGATGCCGAGGTCCTCCGCCAGCGCCTTGAGCCCCCCGTCGTAGCCCTCGCCCACCGCACGGAACTTCCAGCCGGGATCGCGCCGGTAGTACTCGCCGAGGATGAGCGTCGTCTCGGTGGTGGCGTCATCGATCTCGTACAGGGCGAGTTGCTCCCCGGTCGTGGCGCTCAGCGTCCGCACCGACAGGCGGGGCACCTGCCCGAGCGTGCTGTTCTGGGCGACGGCGATGACCACGATGCGCCGGACGTCCCGTCCGGCACGTTCGGTGTCGAGGTCCAGGTGGTCCTCGGACCGGTCGGCCACGGTGCCGGCCCGTTGGAGGAGCAGGTGTCCGACGGCCTCGCCGGTGGCATCCAGGAGCAGCGCGGAGGCCGTCACCTCCGGTAGTGCATCGCCGGTCGTCTGCCGGGCGACCTCGATCCGCCACGCCTGCCCGGGGATCGGCAGGTTCTCGCCCTTGATGATCTGCGTCACCGCGTCATGCTGGCACGTGGTCCCGGGCAGGTCCATGGTCGGAGGTGCTGGTTCCCGTCGAACCGGCGTGCGTGCCGGTAGGCGGCAGCGCTTCCGACGATCCCCGGTACGTCGTACGGCCGTTTCGCCCGGCGCGCGTGCCTGGGGTCGTCCCGCCGTACCCGCCGGAGCCTTCCGGGCAGCTGCGTTCGGGAAGCGACACCAGCGATCTTGACCGCGCCGTACACCGTTCGTCGGCGTTTCGCGTGTACCTTTTCCGGCTGACTGTGGCCCAATATCCGTGTTTGCCGTGATAGCACCGATACGACCCAAGGGGTGGCAGTGAGAGCGGTGAAGCGGAGTCGGACGTCAAGGAGTGCCGCGGTGGTCTCGGCCGGAGTGCTTCTGCTGCTGACGGGGTGCGACGTGCCGGGTGTCTACCGTCCCGCCCGGCCTGCCACCGGAGGGCCGTTCACCTTCTACGTGAGCCCGGACGGCGACGACGAGAACGACGGCATGTCGCCCGAGAAGCCCTGGCGGACCCTCGACCACGCGAACAGCGTGCGGTTCCAGCCCGGCGACCGGCTCCGGATCCGGGGTGGCGCACGGTTCCGCGGGAGCCTGACGCTGGAGAAGGGCGAGGCCGGCAGCGCGGCCGAGCCCGTGGTCATCGAGTCGTACGGGACCGGCCGCGCCACCATCGCCCCGCGGGGCACATCGGCGATCACGGTGCGGAACACCGCGGGAGTCGAGATCCGGAACCTGTCGCTGGTCGGCGACCGCAAGGCCCTGCGGGAGGGGGTCGGCGTCGCCTTCCGCAACAGCCTGCCCGGCGCCAAGCGGCTCGGCCACGTCAGGATCGCGAACGTGGAGGCCAGGGGCTTCCAGAACGGCATCAGCGTGGGCGCGGACGGGGACGCCGCGGGGGGTTTCAGCGACGTGCGGATCACCGACGTCTCGGTGCATCACAACCTCGAAGCCGGACTCACGTTCTACGGGCCCGTGTTCGACGCCGAGAGCCCGAGCTACGCGCACGAGAAGCTCAGGATCGAGCGGGTGAAGGCGTACGCCAACGCCGGCGACCCTGAGAGCGACGACCGGAACACCGGCAGCGGCATCGCTCTCGGCAGCGTCCGGGACGCGAAGGTCATGCGCTCGATCGCCCACGACAACGGTGGGAACTCCGCGGCCGATGCAGACGAGGGACCCGAGGGAGTCTGGGTGTACGACTCCACCCGCGTCGTCCTGGAGCACAACACCTCCTACCGCAACCGCACCGGTTCCCACGTCGACGGCGGCGGCTTCGGCCTCGACAACAACGTGTCGAACTCGGTCATGCAGTACAACCTCGCGCACAGCAACGACGGCTCCGGCTTTCTCGTCTATTCCGGGCAGCCGACCGGCGCCCACAAGAACAACATCGTCCGCTTCAACATGAGCTGGGACGACGCGCGGAAACTGCCCGAGTACGGCGGCATCGTGGCCTACGGCACCCGCCTGAGCAACCTGGACATCTACCACAACACGGTGGTGATGCGATCCGAGAACCTGGACTCCGCGGACGCCGCCGGCAGCCGGCCGCCGGCGCTCCGGCTGCGTGACGGCATGCGCGGTGTACGCGTCCACAACAACATCTTCGCCACCGACGGCGGCCCCCTGGTCCAGGCTGACTCCGCCTACGACCCCTCCCGGATCCAACTCCAGGGGAACGACTACTACAGCACCGGCCGTTGGGCCCTGGACTGGGGCTCCCAGCGCTACACCACGCTGGTCGGCTGGCGCACCGCATCCCGCCAGGAAATCTTCGACGGGGAGCAGACCGGCTCCAACGACGACCCCTGCCTGCTGGGCCTGGCCGCACCGGTCGCCGACGGGGCCGGCGCGGTGAACCTGGTGCCCCGCTGCGAGGGCGCAGCACCCCTCGGCCTCGGCACGGAAGCCTTCGGAGTCGACCCCGGGCCCGTCGACTACTTCGGCAACCGACTCGGGACGACTCCGACCGTAGGAGCCGCCCAGCCCCGCGAAGAGGCAGCAGGTGCCCCTTCACCGCAGGAAGGGGACTGACAGTCTCCGACGACGAACGGAATCCGGCCGGGTCCGCTGACCCGGCCGGATTCCGCTGTCCGAGACCGAGAGCGCGCACAACCTCGTGCAGGATCCCGCCCCAGCAATGCACGTGCACCGCATCGGTGAACCAGAGGCGTACGGCGACGCAGCTCTGCCCTGCCCCAGCGGTGGATTCCGCCAGGACAGGGCAGCGACGACCAGTGCAGCGACGACCAGGGCCGCGAGGGACAGCCCGTGGGAGACAGCCCCCGTCCGAGCCCTAGCCCTAGCCCCCTAGGCCTAGGCCAAGGCTGTGGTGCGGTCGGGTTCGGTGGCCGGGGAGGCGATTGTGGTCCGCAGCGGGTCGCGCGGACGGGCGGTGTCGGTGCGGGGGGTCGGAGTGGGGCGGCCCAGGGCCTTGACCGTCCAGCCGGCGGCCCGCCACTCCTCGTGGGCGAGTGCGTTGCGCCCGTCGATGAGCAGGGGCACGCGCACGACGCGGGCCAGTTTGACCGGGTCCACCTCGCGGTAGTGGCTCCACTCGGTGAGGTGCAGGACCAGCTCGGCTCCCTGGCAGGCGGTCAGCAGGTCGGAGCTGCAGCGCAGTTCGGGGTGGGCGAGCTGTGCGTTGGCCGTGCCCTCCGGGTCGTGGACCCGGACGTCCGCGCCCTCGCGGTGCAGTGCGGACGCGACGGCCAGCGCCGACGAGTCGCGTACGTCGTCGCTGTCCGGCTTGAACGTGGCACCCAGGACGGTCACCCGACGGTTCGTCAGGTCACCGCCGACCAACTGGCGGGCGAGCGCGACGGTCCGGGTTCGCTGCCGTTTGTTGATCGCATCGACCTGTTCGAGGAACGCCACCGCCGCGCCGACGCCGAGCTCCTCGGCCCGGGCGGTGAACGCCCGGATGTCCTTGGGCAGACAGCCGCCGCCGAAGCCGACGCCGGCGTTCAGGAACCGTCGGCCGATCCGGGTGTCGTGGCCCAGTGCGTCGGCGAGGGTGACGACGTCCGCGCCCGCCGCGTCGCAGACTTCGGCCATCGCGTTGATGAACGAGATCTTCGTGGCGAGGAAGGAGTTCGCCGCGACCTTCACCAGCTCGGCCGTGCTCGGGTCGGTGCTGATGTAGGGAACGCCCGCCGCGAGCATCGGCGCGTACACCCGGCGCAGGGTGTCGTCGGCCTCGCGGCTGGTGCTGCCGACCACGAGCCGGTCCGGCCGCAGGGTGTCCTCGACGGCGAAGCCTTCGCGCAGGAACTCGGGGTTCCACGCCACCTCGGCCCGTACCCCTGCCGGTGTGAGGCCCGCGATACGGGCGGCCAGACGGGCCGTCGTGCCCACCGGGACCGTGGACTTGCCGACGACCAGGCAGGACGCGGGCAGGTGCGGCGCGAGCCCGTCGACGACGGCGTCCACGTACCGCAGGTCCGCCGCCTGGGAGCCGGCCTTCTGCGGTGTGCCGACGCAGATGAAGTGGACCTCGCCGTGCGCCGCGGCCTCGCGCAGGCTGGTGGTGAAGCGCAGGCGCCCGGAGGCGAGGGCACGGGTCAGGACGTCGTCGAGACCCGGCTCGTAGAACGGGGGCCTGCCTTCGGCGAGGGAGTTGATCTTCTCGGCGTCGACGTCGACGCCGAGGACGTCGTGTCCGATGTCGGCCATGCACGCGGCGTGCACAGCCCCTAGGTAGCCCGTGCCGATGACGGTCAGCCGCATGTGGGGTTCTCCAGTCTGAGCGGAAGCGCGTGAAGGAAGGGAGGAGGGAGGAGGGGACGGAAGGAGGGAGGCACGGCACGCGTCAGGGGGCGTAGCCGTACGGGTTCTGCTGCTGGAAGTTCCAGGAGTCTCGGCACATCGCGGCCAGATCGCGCTGCGCCGTCCAGCCCCAGGCCGCGGCGACCTTGGCCGGGTCGGCCACCAGCTCCGCGACGTCGCCGGGGCGGCGTGGCGCGATGCGGTGCGGGATCGGCCGACCGGACGCCTCCTCGAAGGTCCGCACGAGCTCCAGGACGGACGAGCCGCGCCCGGTGCCGAGGTTGAAGACCTGCAGGCCGGGCTTGTCGTCGAGGTGATCCAGGGCGGCCACGTGCCCCTCGGCGACGTCCACGACATGGATGTAGTCGCGCACTCCCGTGCCGTCCTGCGTCGGGTAGTCGTCGCCGAAGACGCTGAGCTCCTCGCGGCGGCCCACCGCGATCTGGGTGAGGAACGGCATGATGTTGTTGGGCACACCGCGCGGGTCCTCGCCGAGCAGCCCACTGGGGTGCGCGCCCGCCGGGTTGAAGTACCGCAGCGCCAGCACCCGAAGCTCCGGTACGTGCTGGCACAGGTCCGCGAGGATCCGCTCGCAGGTCCACTTGGTGGTGGCGTACGGGTTGGTGGGCGCGGCCGGGGACTCCTCGGCGAGCGGGACGACCGTCGCGTCGCCGTAGATCGAGCAGGACGACGAGAACACCAGCCGGTGCACGCCGTGGTCGTGCATCGCGGAGACCAGTGCCGTCGTGCCGCCGACGTTGATGTCGTAGTACGTGAGCGGGATCCGCACCGATTCGCCGACGGCCTTCTTCGCGGCGAAGTGGACGACCGCGTCGACCGGGTGGCTCGTGAACACGGCGTCCAGCGCCCGTCGGTCGCGGATGTCCGCGGTGTGCACGGCGGCGATCGGACGGCCCGCGATCTTCGCGACGCGTTCCAGGGCCTCCGGGGAGCTGTTGGAGTGGTCGTCGAGGACGACCACCTCGTGGCCGGACCGGAGGAGTTCGACACAGGTGTGGCTACCGATGAAGCCGGCGCCACCGGTGACCAGAACGGTGTGGGGCACGGAAGACCTCGTTTCTCGAGTGGCCGCGAGGGGCCGTCACCAGGCGTAGAAGCCGGTGAGGTAGGTGGGGAAGACGGCGATGGCGAGTGCCAGGGGAAGCAGGCAGATCAGACCGGCGGTCAGCGGGATCGCGGCGGTGCGCAGCGCGCGGAGCTTGGGGACTCCGGTGGCCCGGGAGGTCTCCTTGACGTGCAGCGCGCCGATGGCGAGCGTGACGGCCGTGTACGAGGCGGAGCCGAGGATGCAGAGGAAGACGTAGCCGACGGCGGGTCCGGTGAACTGGCCGACGAGGGCCGAGACCGACAGGAACAGGGTGATCACCAGGTACGGCGCGACGGCGCGCAACGGGAGCGGCTCCAGGCCGTCGCGCTTCTTCGGGGTGACCTTGAAGGTGATCTGGCGGGGCCGCAGCTTCTGCGTGACCGCGGCCAGCACGCCCCACGTGACATAGGGCCATCGGGACAGGCCGAAGAGCCAGATCTCCCAGCTGAAGATCGGGGAGTCCTTGGGGCGCAGCAGACCGCGGCGCCGGCAGAGCAGCGTCAGCAGGATCAGCCAGGCCGACATGCTCCAGAAGTGGGCGAGGAACGAGAGGTAGTTGACGTTGATCCACGGTGCACCGGTGATCGCGGCGATCGGCGGCAGCAGGATGCCCATGAGGGTGGCGATGGCGAGCAGCGGGTAGTACATCAGGGCCGCGCCGAAGCGGATCCGCAGCTTCATCGGCATGCGACCCAGGTGACGCGGCAGCATCCCGAGGAGCATCACGGCCAGGCTGCGCGACCACTGGAACTCCTGGGTGATCATCGCGCCGAAGGTGATCGGACCCTCTCCGTGTGCCTCCGCGTCGATCGCGAACGCGCCCTGCCATCCCGCGGAGGTGAGCAGGAACGTGGTGGAGAAGTCCTCGGCGAGTTCCGGGCCGAGGCCTCCGATGTCCCGGAGCGCCTTGGTGCGGACGGCGTAGTGCGAGCCGATGCAGACCGGGGCGAGGCCGGCGGAATGGCCGAGCTGTACGGGGCCGTGGAACATGGCCTCGCGCTGCAGCCTGCCGCGGGCCGCCCAGGACTGGTCGGCGTTGGAGTCGCAGACGCTCGGCGCGGCGACGTAGCCGACGCTCGGGTCGGCGAACGGGCGGACGACCTCCGCGAGGTAGCGCGGGCCGGGCACGTGGTCGCAGTCGAGCTGGGCGACGACGTCGTAGCGCTCGTAACCCCAGTGGTCGTAGAAGAAGGCGAGGTTGCCTTCCTTGCACCGGGTGCGCCGCGGCCACTCGGCCCGATGGTAGTCGGCGCGGCCTCTCCGGCAGGAGAGGCCGACGCCGTGCGCCCGGCACCAGTCCACGATCTCGTCGGTGGGGTCCTCGTCGCACAGCCACACGTCGTAGGCGTACGGGAACTGCTGGTGGAGCATCGCCTCCAGGGTGGTGCGGGCGATGTCCCAGCCCTCGGACGGGGCGCGCGTGACCACGAAGGCGGTGCGCACGGCGGGCACCTCCACCGCGGGGTCGAAACGCCGCATCCGGATCAGCGCGACGATGAAGTGCACCGGCAGGTAGGTCAGGTAGAGCAGCAGGGCACTGTTGACGATCAGGCCCAGCCAGCCGATCCGGTGGGACGGCTCGAGCCACCACGTCCAGAACCAGATCAGGCAGACCACCCAGCCGAGGGAGAGCAGCGCGACGAGGAGGCGGTCGAAGCGGGAGAAGGCCCGTACGAAGCTGGAGCGGAGCGGCGTGAGCCCGCGTGCCGGCCGCGCCAGGACCGGACCGTCCGGGCCGATGGAGGCCACCGAGCCGTGCGAGAGTGCCTTGATCTCCCTGCCCAGCGCCTCCCATTCCTCCGGTGAGCCGGGGGAGGGCGCGGCGAGTGGGAGATCCTGGAAGGTACCGGTCCCGTCGAGGGGACCCTGCTCCAGCGACGTCATGACAGCGGGTTCTCCAGGCGGTGTGACAGTGGGCCGTGGGCCGTGGGGGCGGAACGAGGAACGGGGCTCGAAGACCGCCGCGGCCGGCCGGAGCAGCTTCGGCCG